>VGFD01000543.1 GCA_016868975.1 Armatimonadota bacterium
ACACCCCCTGGACCCCCCTTTGGATCGGATCCAGGGGGAGTCGCCTTCGGCGCCCCCTGGACCCCCCTTTGAGGTTATACCGCGACCTTCGACTCCTTGCGCGCCATGAACGCCACGAGATCGGCCACTCGGTTCGAGTAGCCCCACTCGTTGTCGTACCACGACACCACCTTCACCATGCGCGGCCCGACGGACATCGTGCAGCCCGCGTCCACGATCGACGAGGCCGGGTTCCCCTTGAAGTCGAGCGACACCAGCGGCTCCTCGGTGTACTCCAGGATCCCCTTCATCGCGCCGCCGGCCGCCTCGCGGAGCGCCGCGTTCACCTCGTCCCTGGAGGCGTCCTTGTTGAGCGTCACCACCAGGTCGACCACCGACACCGTCGGCGTGGGCACGCGCATCGCGAACCCGTCGAATTTGCCCTTCAGGTCCGGTAACACCAGCGCCACGGCCTTCGCCGCACCGGTGGTGGTCGGGATCATGTTGAGCGCGCCGGCCCGCGCGCGACGCAGATCACTGTGGGGCAGGTCGAGAATCCGCTGGTCGTTGGTGTAGGAGTGGATGGTGGTCATCAACGCGTGCTCGATGCCCCACTTCTCGTGCAGCACCCGGGCGACCGGCGCCAGGCAGTTGGTGGTGCAGGACGCGTTCGACAGAATCCGGTGCTTCTCGGGATCGTACTTGTCCTCGTTCACGCCCAGCACGATGGTGATGTCCTCGCCCTTGGCGGGCGCGCTGATGATGACGCGCTTGGCGCCGGCGTCTAAGTGGGCCTTCGCCTTTTCGCCGGTGGTAAAGAGCCCGGTCGACTCGATGACGTACTCGACGCCGAGCTGTCCCCAGGGCAGCTTCGCCGGGTCCTTCTCGGCGTAGACCTTGATGGTCTTGCCGTTGATGACGAGGTCGCCGTCCTTGACTTCCACGGTGCCCGGGAAGTTGCCGTAGTTCGAGTCGTGCTTGAACAGGTGCGCGTTCGTGGCGGCGTCGGTGATGTCGTTGACGGCCACGATGTCGATCTCCGGGTGGCTCTCCAGGATGACGCGGGCCACCTGGCGGCCGATGCGGCCGAATCCGTTGATTCCGATTTTCATTGCGATGTCTCCTTGGGCTGATGTGGCGGCTCCTCTTCCGGAGGGCGGAGCCGAAAAGCCATTTTTTGCAGCCGCTGCAGGCAGCGGCTCACGCTGAGCTTGGACAGCCGAGGCTGCAGCCGCTTTCCAAGCTCCGCGTAGGAAGCCTCTGGAAATCGCAGCCGGGCGCGGGCGACCTGCCGAAGCTCCGGCGGCAGGGCGGCCATCCCGATGCGGCTCTGCAGGTAGCGGATGTCCGCCACCTGCCGCACCGCGGCGCGCATCGTGCGCTCCAGGTTGGCCGTCTCGCAGTTGACCCGCGCGTTGACGGCATTCCTGGTCTCCTTGACCGACCGCACCTCCTCAAACAGGAGCAGATGACGGGTGGCGCCCATCCAGGTGAGCGACCGGGCAATGCTCCCGGCGTCCTTCAGATAGAGCGCCACGTGTCCTTTACGCCGCAGCACGCTGACCGGAATCTCCAGATCCCCAAGCAGCGCATGCAAGCTTGCCACGAGGCGGGGATCGCGGGCAATCCACTCCAGGTGGTAGTAGCGCGACGGATGTCCGACCGACCCGCCGGCCAGGAACGCGCCGCGCAGAAAGGCGCGCTTGCAGCACCGTTTCCTGGGAACGAAGGCGGCGGGGTATTCGGAAGCGGCGGGGGTCATTTCCTCCGCAAAGTACGCTTCCAGGGCCACCCGGCGAAAAAGCGTCCAGCTGCGGCTGGCCAGGATTGGCCCCAGCCGCACTCGATACTCCAGGTGCTCGCGAAACCGCGCGCGACGCTGCGCCTCCCAGGTGGCTCCGGAGTGGCCGAAGCGGCGCGCCAGGCGCAGCACGAGGCGCGCCACCGCACCGTGCCCGGTGTGCAGGTCGCAGTACAGGTGGTCCTCCTGGCGCACGAGGCGGCCAGCCGCCATGAGCACGCCGGCCAGCAGCGACTTCTCGCAGCACTCCCGCTCGAGGGTCACATGCGCCATCTCCTCCTTGACGTCGTGCGAGAAACTGGCCACCGGCTATTCCGTCTCGGAGCCCTCCAGCGGCGGTTCGTCCGACACCTCGGCAACCTCGCCGGCCTCGTGTTCGTCCTCGTCGTCAGCGGACGTCTGCATCTCAGTGTCCCCAACGCCAGACGGCGGCGCGCCCGGCTCACCGGACTCTTCCTCGCCCGGCAGCACCGCCACACTGCTCACTCGATCCCCTTCATTGAGGCGAATCAGCGTAACGCCCCGGGTGATGCGACCCTGCACGGAAATCCCCTCCGCCTCCAGTCGAATGACAATCCCTTCCTCGGTGCAGATGATGAGGTCGTCGTTCGGCTTCAGGATGCGCGCGCTGACCACATGACCATTGCGTTCTTGCACGTTGATGGTGCGCAAGCCGAAACCCCCGCGACCCTGTCGACGGTACTCGTCCAGTCCGGTCCGCTTGCCAAAACCGTTCTCGGTGACCACAAGCAGGTCGATGTCGGTGGCTCCGGCCGAGATGGTCTCCATCGAAACCACTTCGTCATCTTCGCGCAGCTTGATTCCGTGAACGCCCCTGGCGGAACGTCCCATTGCGCGTACGGTCGATTCCGGAAAACGGATGCTCAACCCCTTGCGGGTGATCATGACGATCTCGTCTTTTCCGGTTGTAAGCCGCACGCTGACCAGCTCGTCGCCGTCCTCGAGGGTGAGGGCAATCAGTCCGGCGCGGCGCAGGTTGGTGAACTCCGCCAGCGCCGTCTTCTTTACGTACCCGAGTTTGGTAGCCATGAAGAGATACTGGTCCGCCTCGAAATCGGCGATGGGGATTACCGCCATGGTCTTCTCGCCGGGCTCGATGTCCAGCTTGTTGACCAGCGCGGTCCCCTTCGACTGGCGCGACGCCTCGGGAATCTCCCAGCCCTTCAGGCGGTATGCGCGCGCGCGCGAGGTGATGAACATGACGTGATGGTGCGTGTTCGTCACGAAAATGTGCTCGAGGAAATCCTCTTCCTTGAGTCCGGCGCCGGTAATCCCCTTGCCGCCTCGGCGCTGCGCCTTGTAGGTTTCGACCGGCATCCGCTTCACGTACCCGGCGTGCGAGACGCTCACGAAAATGTCTTGCGGCGGAATCAAATCCTCGACGTTGAACGAGGACTCGCCGGCCACGATCTCCGAGCGGCGGGGATCGCTGTACTTGCGGCGGATCTCCGCCAACTCGTCCTTGATGACGCCCAGGATGCGACGCTCGTCGGCAAGCAGGCCTTCGAGGTACTCGATGTAGGTCTGCACCTCTTTGTGCTCTTCGGCGAGTCGGTTGCGCTCCAATCCGGTGAGGCGCTGCAGCCGCATGTCGAGGATGGCGTTGGCCTGCTCCTCGCTGAAAGCGAACTGGGAGATCAGGCCGCCGCGCGCCTCGTCGGGACTGGCCGAGGCGCGGATCAACGTGATGATCTCGTCGAGATGGTCGAGCGCGCGCAGCAGACCTTCGAGGATGTGGGCCCGGCGGCGCGCCTTTTCCAGCTCGTACATGCAGCGCCGCCGCACCACCTCGCGGCGGTGTTTCAGATAAATATCCAGGCACTGGCGCAGCGTGAGAACGCGCGGCTCGCCGTCCACCAGCGCCAGGTTGATGATGTTGAAGTTCTGCTGGAGCTGGGTGTGCTTGTAAAGCTGGTTGAGAATCACTTGAGGACGTGCCGAGGCGGACAGCTCGATCATGATGCGCATGCCCTTGCGGTCTGACTCGTCGCGCAAGTCGGTGATCCCCTGGATCCGCTTGTTCTTCACCAGGTCCGCGATCTGCTCGATAAGCC
>VGFD01000544.1 GCA_016868975.1 Armatimonadota bacterium
GGCGTGGCGTGATCCCTCCACTCGGAAAGATCCCATGCGGCGCGGTACAGCAACTGGCGCGGCGTGTCCTCGCCCCGGGCGCGGCGCCGCAGGATGCGGCGCATTCCATCGGACGGCGCGGACAGCCTTGCCTCGAACCATCCGTCGAACGCCTGGCTAAAAAGCTGGCGTTTCACGTCCTCGGCGGCCACCTGAAAACGCGGATCGATTTCAGCCTCGATGGGACGCTCGCGCAACAGGTCGGCGCACAACGAATGGATGGTGGCGATGCGCGCCTCCTCGAGCTGCGGGAGCGCCGCTTCCAGTCGGTCGCGTTCAAGGGCTGAGGCACTCTGGCGGGCGTTTTCGATTTCTCCGCGGATGCGCAGCTTCAACTCGCCGGCCGCGGTGTCGGTAAACGTGACCGCGACAATTTTCGCCAGCTCGGTCTTGCCCTGCCGAATCGCCGCGACGATGCGGCCGACCAGCGCGGTCGTCTTGCCGGTGCCGGCGGCTGCTTCCACCACCAGCGTGGTGTCCAGATCCTCCGCGATGGCGCGGCGCGCCTCATGGTCAGCGATCATGGCTTGCCCCGCATTTCCCGAAGACGCTGTATATGAGTGTGCGTTTTCGGCTTGCGCGCGGTTCGCGTTTCCTCGTGGGGGCCGCACACCGGTCGGAAATCGCACCACTTGCAGCCGTCCTCGCGGGGATAGGCCGGCAGGAACCCGTCGCGCAGCGCCTCGTCAATGGTTTCCACGACCCCTCGGGCAATTTCCCGGGTCTCGTCGTTGAGCGGCACGCTCCGCTCGCTGTAGCCCTCGTCCGCGGTGGCATAGTAGAGCCGACCCTCGCTGACCGGCGGCCCCAGCAATTTCTCGCAGACCAGCGCGTACATCAGCGGCTGCAATACCTCGCCGCCCTTGATCACCAGATCGGACTCCTTTGGCGCGCGGCCCGTCTTGTGATCCGTCGCGCGTCGCCCGCCGTCGGGCCCGACCTCAATGAGATCGATGCACCCGCGCAGCTGAAGCCGCCCGGCCACGGGGACGGGATCCGGAACGCTGGACGGATCTTCCTCCCCTCGCTCGCGTCCCTTCAGGCCGAACGCCAGCTCGAATTTCTCCGGCCTCCAGTGTACGTCACGCGCGGTGCGGCGCAGCCATTCCCTCAGGTCGGCGCGGACGCGTTGGATGGTGTCGTCCCAGACGCGGGGAATGGCCGGCGCCAGTTTTTCCGCCCACGTCGCGGCGGTGGCATCCACGTAGCCGTCCAGCATCTCGAGAGCCCGCGGCAGCGTTTCCTGCTTGAGAGGCAGGAGCCCGTCGTCTCTCAGGCGGCTCAGAATCTGGAATTGCACCTGGTGGAAAATACTTCCGCGATCCCGCGGGTCGAGGTGCTCGACAGCCACCGGCTCCTCGCGAGGGGCCAGGCGGGCGATGGCGGACAGGAAAAAGCGATAGGGACAGCCCGCGAAATTTTGAAGCGCGGTGGGCGAGAACGAGCGTCGGTCCATCTGGTCCGCCTGCAGCGCGGCGACGGCGGCGGCGTCCGGTTCCACCACGCCGTCCGCCGGCGTCCAACGCGCGATCCAGCGGCGAGCGCGGGCACGCAGGGTGCGAGCGAGGTGCGGATTCGCGGTGAGCAGATAGTGCGCGGTCCCGACGGTTCTCTCCGGATCCATCTGCAACCGCGGCGCGAGGAGCGCGAGATCGTACTCCGCTTCATCCACCGCGTCACGCGGGTCTTCCGGCGCCGGCCAGCCCAGCCGCGCGGGCGAGGTCTTCATCGTGCGGCGCGTCAGCACGTCAAGCCCGGGCAAGATGCCCTCGGCGGCGCGCAAGGCTTCCAGCGCATAGAAGGAAGGCACGCGCGGGCGCGCCTGCTGCACGTCGAGCCGGGGATACGACAGATGAACGCGATGCGTGGCCGCGCCGACCGCCAGGCGCAGGGAGAGCCGCTCGCTGGCGACGCGATCTTTCTGGGTGGCGAGCCGCGCGCTGACTTCCTCGCGTGCCTCGTCGAGCAAGATTGGATCTTCCACGATGCGCGCCGGAAACACCCGCTCGGCCAGTCCCGGCGTGAATACCACGTCGAATTGCAGTCCGCGTGCGTTGGCGGTCGAAGCCACGTACACGGCGCCATATCGACGATTTTTCTGCCGGCTGGTGACTTCCGCCAGATGCTGGCCGAGCGCGAGGCGCACTTCGTCGAGCGTGACCGGACCAACCGGGCCCATGGGATCGAGCTGACCTAATTTCCGGATGACCGGATCCGGCTCACGAAGCGCCGCACCAGCCAGGGACTTCAAGAGCGGGAGCCACTCTTCCCAGCACGCCGAGTCGGGCAGGGCCTCGAGCCGGTCCAGGACGGGCAGCGCGAAATTGCGCAAGTGCTCCAGATTCTCGAGGTCGCGGGCGAGTTTTTCCGCGCGGCCGGAGTCCTCCGGCTCGGCGTCCCGAATATCGCGAAGAAGCTTGTTCGCATGGCCCTCCAGGCGGCGCCGCCAGCGCTTCCCGCCGCCGATGACGGCCGCATCCACCAGCACCTGCTCCCAGCGCCAGGGCGCGCGCAGGGAGCCGTCACGCACGGCGTCGTCGTCGGTGGGATCGTTCTCCACCGGGTCCGCGTCGTCAACGGCCGCGAAGGGCAAAAGGTCGTCGGTGGGGGGAGCCCACGGGGGCGGCGGCCCGTCAGGCTCCGGCACCTGCGCGAGGCTGAGATACTCCGCGAAACGCCGCGCGGAGAGGCGCTCGGCCGCGCATTGCAGCAGCGCCAGGAAGGCGCGGCCGCTGGGATGTGGACGACGAGCGCCCTCGGTGAAATAGGCCGGAATATCGGCGCGCTCGAGCGCCTCCTCCAGATGCGGCCGGTAGGTTTGCGGCTCGTGCAGAAAAACGGCAATTTTGTCGAAAGCAACGCCGCGCCGCGCCTCCTCCTGGATGCGGCGGGCGATCTCGATGCACTCGCGCGCTTCGCCGGGCCACGCCGTGACCAGCACGGATTCGTCCTCGTCGTGCGGGGTGGCGGTGGGCTCGAAAAGGTGTACTTGCAGCGCTTGCAACGATTTCTGTGGAATTTCCTGGGGAAACTCCGGCGCCTCATTGAGCGCCGCGCGCATGCGCTCCAGGGTGCGCTCGTCGCCGCGCGGCACCGTCCCCAGCACTGAGGGCGCGCGCCGCGCGAGCGCTTCCACGAGGCGCGTATCGAAGTCGCCGTCGAGCGCGAGATCCAGCAGCAACAATGGCACCGCGGCCCATTCGCCGACATTTTCCAGGGCAAGCGCGTAGATTGCGGCGCGATCGACCAGGCGCGCGTCATCCAACTCCTGCCGCACGCGGCTCGCCAGCCGGTGCAGGTCTGAATCCTGCGCGGGGACGACGTCCTGCATGCGCAATTCCGTCAAGGTTTGGGTGAGCGCCGGGGCAAACCCCGGGCGATCCGCCACCGGGGTGAAATATTTCAGGTGCGCGCGCTCCTGGTGCACTGCGCGGCACACCAGCGCGGTGAAAGCCAGCCGCGTGGCGGGCGCCTTTCCCTGCACGGCAAGCGCTGGGCCGGCGAGCTGCAGCGCAAGGCGATCCAGGGTGATGCGCTGCAGCCCGAAGGCGGGCGTCTGGGTGCGCGCGATCTCGTCGGCGGCATCCCACGTGGGCGCGATGACAAGCCGCGGGGCGTCCTTGGGATGGCTGGCCAGAAAGTCGCGCGCCGCCCGCAATCGGACGGCCGCGTGCGGGCTGACGATGAGCATGGCAGGAGCGCTTCGCCAGGGGGGCTACGGGTCCTGTGTGCGCTGGATGGCGCGCGCGCGCTCGACATAGCGGGGATAATCTGGAGGGCAGCCGGGATACCAGGAGCCGTGATGATTTCC
>VGFD01000545.1 GCA_016868975.1 Armatimonadota bacterium
GGCCGATTTCGCCGACCGGCCCCATTTCGAACTGCGCCACGATGTCTTTTTCATTCATCTTCTGAAGAGGAACGAAATCGGTCAGACTGTCCTTCGAGATAATCACGCCGGCGGCATGAATAGAGGCGTTGCGCGGCACGCCTTCCAATTGGCGGGCGAGGTCGACGATCTGGCGCGCGTCGTCGTTTTCCTGGTACAGTTTCGCGAAATCCGGCGCCTCCTCAAGGGCCGACTTCAAAGTGACCTTGGGCCCGGCCGGCACCTTCTTGGCCACCATGTCGACGAAGCCCAACGGCATGTTGAGCACCCGCCCCACGTCGCGAATGGACGCGCGCGCCTTCAAGCGGCCGAAGGTGATGATCTGGCTGACCCGATCGTCGCCGTACTTGCGGCGCACGTACTCGATGACTTCTCCGCGGCGATCCACGCAGAAGTCGGTATCGACATCCGGCATCTCCTTGCGCGAGGGATTCAGGAAGCGCTCGAAAATCAGTCCGTATTTCAGCGGATCCAACAGGGTGATGCCGAGAAGGTACGCGACCAGGGAACCGGCCGCGGATCCACGCCCCGGTCCAACCGGAATTCCGTGGCTGCGCGCCCAGTGGATGAAGTCCCAGATGATCAAGAAGTAGGCCGGAAACTGCATCGTCTTGATGACGCCCAGCTCGTAGTCGAGACGGTCCAGCACCTCTTGCGATACCCCTCCCGGGTATTTCTCGGGAAGCGCCGCGCGGCACAGATGCTCGAGGAGCGTCTCCTCGGTGTGGCCGGGATATTTCTCGTGATCGATTGGGAAGGCCGGCAAATAATACGTCTTGAGATCCAGCTCGACGTTGCACATCTCAGCGATGCGCGCGGTACTGGCAACGGCTTCCGGATAGTGGCGCCAGACCTGCTCCATTTCCTGGCCGCTCTTGAAGTAGAACTGGTCGGTGCCGAACTTCAACCGGTTGGTGTCGGAGAGCAGCTTGCCGGTCTGGATGCAGAGCAGCACGTCGTGCGGCGCCTGGTCCCCAGGATTGAGGTAGTGGACGTCGTTGGTGGCCACCAGCGGGATGTCCATGTCCTTCGCCAGACGGATGAGCTCGCTATTGATGGGTTCCTGCTCGGAAATATTGTGGTCCATCAACTCGATAAAGAAATTTCCGCGGCCGAACATGTCCAGGTAGTCTTCGGCGATTTTTTTTGCGCCCTGGTAGTCGCCCTTCGCCAGCGCGCAGGGAATCTCTCCGCGCAGGCACGCGCTGGTCGCGATCAGGCCGCGCGCGTATTTGGCAAGCGTCTCCCGGTCGGCGCGCGGGCGGTAATAGAATCCCTCTAGACTGGCGACGGATAAAATCCGCATGAGATTCTGGTAGCCCTCGAAGTCGCGGGCCAGGAGCAGCACGTGATAATACGCGGTGTCCATGCGGCCGCTCTTCTCGTTGCGGCGGCCCGGCGCGAGGTACGCCTCGCAGCCGAAGATCGGCTTCAGGTCGTGCTTTTTCGCTGCTTTGAAGAACTCCACGGCACCGTACATGTAACCGTGGTCGGTCATCGCGATGGCCTTCTGCCCGTACTCTTTTGCTTTGGCGAAGAGCGGCCCCATGCGGCAGAATCCATCCAGAAGCGAATACTCGGTGTGCAGATGAAGGTGAACGAAGTCCGACGTCAAGAGAGCCTCCGGGCGGGTAAGGGGACTCGGCACATGTTCGCATGGCGCCACGCGAGATCCCTGCCCAGTAGCGGCCGATTCATGAATGCGGTTCAACCGCCCCGCACCCGGGCCGCAGCGGATCGGCCCGTGGCACGCGCCCGGCGCGCGTCTGTCCCGGTTGATACGCGCCCGGCGACCGCCACTTTCCCGGCGGCCGTTGCAATTCTGTAACAAGCCGGACACCCACGCGCGCGCCGCAACCGTTAAGATGGTCGCAATTCGTAGAAGGTGGTTGCGAGCCGGATGGGGATTTCGAGCGCGGCGTTTTCCGTGCACTCGCCGTGGACCCCCGCGACGTGTGTCCTCGCGCGCCGGCCGGCCGATCCGCCTCCGGAAGCGCCGAAGGAGCCTGAAGACATCCCCGACCACGAGTGGAAGTCCGAGCCCGAGCCGGTCGCCCGCTGGCGCGCCGCCACCTTGCTGGCCATCGGGGTCGCCTCCACGCTGAGCGGCCTTGGCCCCATCCTCCATCCGCCGCCTCCTCCCGTGGTGACGGTCCCGCAGCTTCGCCCCACGATCCAGGAGACCGAGGCGCGGCCCTGGATCACCATCATCGGGATGGGCGACAGCCTCACCTCGGGGATGCAGGACGGCACGCTCGAAGGCGAGCACCAGCACCACTCCTACCTCGCCCAGTTTTCGCGCCAGGCGGGTATCCGCATGCGCCTGCCGGAGATCGTTGAGGACGGGATTCCACCCCGCGTGCTGGGCCCGGTGTTCGAATTGAGCCGCTACGCCGAGGTCCACACCCAGCTCCGCGAGGATCTCAAGCGGACCGCCATCAGCACCGAGTACCTGAAGCCTCCCCGACGCATCCCGTCGCCGCTCTGGGGAATGGGCAGCCGCGCGGCCGCCACCCGGGAGTCTGAGATCGACAACCTGGCGGTGCCCGGCTTCGAATTCCGCCACCTCACCAACGCGCGCGGCGTGCACGACCTGCTGGTCGAGGTCCACGAGGGGACCGACGACATCAGCGGGCTGGCCAACGACATCCCGCTGGCCCGCGAGATCATCCAGCACGGCACCGACACTCCCCACGGCTCGCAGCTCGAGCAGACCATCCGCCGCAACCCGGACGTGGTGGTGCTCTGGGCCGGCTCAAACGACGCCCTGGCTCCCGCGTTCAGCGGCGTGGTCGACGACCAGACGCTCACCCCGATCCTCGACAAGCAGTGGGATTTCTGGCACCAGGACCTCGCCACCGGAGGATGGAGCCGCCGCCAGTCGCGCCGCGTGATGCCCGGCATGCACAGCGCGATCCTGGGCCGCAAGAGCGCGCTCGAACGCCTCAAGCGGGAGACTCGCGCGGAGATTTTCGTGTTCACCGTGCCCCAGGTCGACAACATCCCCTTCCTGCGCACGGCGGGAGAGCCGGTCGGCCGCCTCCCCTTCCGCGTGCGGCTCCACGACGGCAGCGACGTGACCGAGCGCATCGAGCGCTTCGTCATTCCCAGGCACCTCAAGGGGGAGGGCATCGACGGGCGCACCGAGGTGCCCGCGGGCAGCCGCGTGGGCCTGGGCCAGATCCTCGACCTCGTCGCGAAAGCCGGCGAGGACACCGACGCGGCGGGGTTCGCGCAGCGCCTCGACCAGCTCGAGCAGGCCGGATTCCTCACCGAATTCGACGTGCTCGACCCCCAGGAGATGGAGACGGTGCGCGAGCGCATCGAAGAGTACAACACGCTGCTGCGCCAGGCGGCGCGCGACCCGCGGGTTCACCTCATCGACGTGAACCCGGTGTTCGCCGAGGCGCGCGCGCACGGCCGCCCGCTGCGGACCGCCGACGGGCGCGAGGTGCGAGTCACCACCGGCTTCTCCGGGGTCCTGGACGAGCGCGGCTACGACGGGATCTTCAGCCTCGACGGCATCCATCCCAGCGACACCGGCCACGCCATCCTGGCGAATTTGCTCCTGGAGCGCATGAAGGCGGACCTCGGCGGCCACGAGCGCTTCCGCCCGCTGCTCGAGGTGCCGCCCATCGACGAGGCTTCGGTGCACGACCACGAGACGCACGGCACGGAACTGCACTAGGGGGTGTTGACAATCACCGCACTACTGCGGACGCCACTCTGGGCCGACCTCTTGGTCCTCCGCGACTGCGCTCCTCAACGTACCCGAAAGTACGCCTGCGGTGCTCGCGTGTGCGGA
>VGFD01000546.1 GCA_016868975.1 Armatimonadota bacterium
GTGCTCGGGGCCGTGCAGGCCATGCGCGCGCAGGCCCAGGCGGCCGGCAATTTGCAGAGCGGCAGCCAGGTCAGCGTTTCGTCGCAGGACGGCAACATCGACATCGACTACGTCGATCCGAGCACGGCCTACTGGCCGCTGTACGATCCCACCACCATTTACGGTGGATGGGCGGCGGCCAGCTGGCTGTATCCGGGCATCATGGTGGCGCCGATCGGCTATGCCGGCGGTCGCGCACTGGCCTGGGGCGCGGGCTACGCGGTGGGCGCGTCCATGTACGGCGGTGTGCGCTGGGGCGCGGGCACGGTGACCATTGGCAACAATTACTGGTCCTATTCCGGCTATCGCGCGGGCGTCGCCAATTCCCCCTACGTGCGGACCGGCGGCGAGGTCAACTGGTCGTACAACAACGTCAACCGCAACGTCAACTACACCAACGCCAGTTTGCAGCGCACCTACAACAGCGGCTCGATGGCGGGGTCAAGATCGCTTCCCTACACGCCGCCGGCCGGCACCAACTGGAGCCGTTCAAACGCCGCAACCTCAACGCCCTTCGGGACCTACGATAACGGCGGCCTGGAGAATCGCGCCAGCAATCGCGGATACCAGAGCACCGGGCTGCAGGGTGGTGATTTCAACCGCGCCGACTGGGGCGGAGCACGTTCGGTGAATTACGGCGGCTTCCGAGCCGGTGGATTTGGAGGAGGACGCCGTTGATGAAGACGCTGCGGATGGTCACGCTGCTCTTGTTGTGGTGCGCCACGCCCGCGATGGCGGCGCAGCAGGTCTTTCCCACGCCGGACGCCGCTGTCGTCGGGCTCATCCAGGCCGTGATGAGCGATGGCCCCAATCGCATGGCGCAGGTGCTGGGGCCGGACGCGAAAGCTATCTTGCAGTCCGGCGACAAAGTGGCCGACAAGAACGCGCGCCTGCGGTTTCTCAACTACGCCCGGCAGCGCGCCTTTCTCGTGCCGGTCGGCAAGACCCGCATGATGCTTCAGCTCGGGCGCAGCAAGTGGCCCTTCCCGATTCCCATCGACAAGAAAGGGAATTCCTGGTATTTCAACACGCCGGTCGGCAAGAACGAGCTGCTCAACCGCCGCGTGGGCCGCAACGAGCTGGCTGCCATCCAGTTCTGCCACCAGTTCGTGGATGCTGAGCGGGCCTACGCGGTCATCGCCGGAGGCGGCGCGTACGCGACCCGCTTCTTGAGCACACAAGGCACGCGGGACGGCCTCTACTGGCCGCTCACCGCCGACGGCCCGGCCAGCCCCCTGGAAGAAGTCGTGGCCGCCGCCAGGAAGGAGGGCTACACCGGCCAGCACGGCGCGCCCATCCACGGCTATCACGTGAAGATTCTCGACGCGCAGGGCGGCAACGCGCCCGGCGGCGCCTGTTCCTATCTTGTCGACGGCAAGTTGAAAAAGGGCTTCGCGCTCGTCGCCTGGCCCGCGAAATATCGCAACAGCGGCGTGATGACCTTTGTCGTCAACCAGCTTGGCATTGTGTACGAGAAGGACCTTGGCAAGAACTCCGCCGCGGTGGCTGCCGCGATGACGACGTACAACCCCGACAATACCTGGAAGGTCGTGCCGTAGGAGTTACATCCGTGTCTCGTCGGGCACCCCGCCGGCCGACCCGGGCAGCGCGTCGAGGTTGCGTTGAATCATCCAGCCGGTCGGCCAGATTCCCCGCCGCACCACCTCGCAGGGGCAGCGCCAGCGATATTCGGCGTTGATGGCTCTGGGATTGTCGCGCAGCTGCACGGCCACCGACGCGATGGTGCCGTCGCCCAGGTGGACCGCGCGTCCGCAGATGATCGTCTCCACGCGCCAGAAGGCATAATATTGCACCGACATGACGGCGGATTTGAAGAACTCCGAGAGCATCTTCACGTCGTTGGGCGCCTCGATGACCTTGCTCAGCTCGTCGAGCAGCGGATCTCGCACCGCGGCGTTGGTGATGGCCACCGCGGCCTGCGCCAGATTGTTGATGCGCGCGGCGGAGTAATACTTCAGGATGTCGTGATCGGCTGGAATGTCCTTGGGATCAAGCACCAGACGGCGGGTGCCGCACAGCACGTCGATCTGGCGCGAGTGCATCACCGGATAGCGATCACCCAGCGCGGCGCGGCCGCGGATGATGGAGCGCAGAAACAGGACCGAGTCCTCCACCGAGAGGCCCGCCGCCTCCCCCTGGGTCAGCCAGAACAGCTTGCCGTGTCCCAGCTGCTGGACGGCCCGCTTATTACGGTACAGCAGGTTGAAGTCGAGATCGGCGCCGGCGAACGCGACGACGTTGAGGCTCATCCACTCGCCGGGGGCGTAGATGTCGCCTTCCGGCAGCGTGGCATCCCCCGCGTAGTTGGGCGCGAGGATGTGCGCCGTGACGTCGGTTCCGAGGCTGTGCGCGAACACGTTGACGTTCGCGTTGGGGAACCGCTTGCGCACGGCGGACATCACGTGGCGCCCGCCGTTGCGCCCCACTTCTCGCGCGAGCTGCACCTTCTGCAAGTAAGGATTGTTGTCGGACAGCCCGATGGTGGCCTCGATCACCTGCTTGAGCCAGTTTTTCGCGGGAGGCATCGAGTCCCACTGGATGCCCAGCACGACGGTGCGGGTTTGGTACTTCTGGAACGCGTCCAGCGCGCGCTGTCCCATCACGGTGTACTGTTTCGTGCTGTCCGCGCGCGGCGTGGCAAAGCCGTGGATGAGCACTACGATCTGCTGCGGATCGGATTCCCGGGCGGCCAGGGCGTCCATCGCCGCGTTCACGTCGGCATCGGAGAGGGCAGCGGTCCCGTCGATCCACACTCCGACAAAGGGAAGCTGATCGTCGGCGCGCGCCGCGGAGCATGCGAGCACCCACAGGATGGACAGGATGGCAAGATGGCGTGTGTTCATAGCAAGGTCCGCTGATTTCAGGCCGCCGAATGGAAAACCCTCCCAGGAGGCGTCTAACCTGTAACGTCGAAGTTTGAGCCTGTCGTGGCTCGGATTCTTGCGGTGCTGCTCGTCGTCGTGGCCTTGTGCACGTCCTGCGCCGGCGTCCGCCTGAGTGGCGGGCGGGGAGCGTGCCGGGCGGCCCGGCCCCGACGATCAACCCCGGCTCCGCCCTTGGCGTTAATTTCAACGGGGTTTTGAGCAACCTCGCACTGGGCGATCTGATCCGCGCGAAAACCCGGTGGATTCGCGGCTTTGTGGATTATTTCCAGTTCCGCAACGGCCTCCAGCACCTGCACACCGATCCCGGGCTGCAGCAATTGCGCCTTGCGCACAATGCCGGCTACAAGACGGTCATCAATCACAAGTTCGATTTTTCCACGATGCGCTTTCCCACGACCCAGAACGACCGTGAGGCGCTCCTCAATTACGTCGACACCTTGCTAACCGTCGTCTATCCGGATTGCGACATCCTGGTGATTGGCAACGAGCCGTTTATCGAGTCGCTGCGGGATGATCGCGGCCCGGAACTGGTCGCTTTCTACGTGGCCGCCGCGGAGAAGGTGCGCGCCTTCCACGCCGCGCAGGCGCGTCAGATCCCGCTCTACCTGGGGACCTACGACAGCATCTGGAAGCCCTCGTGGCAGATCCAGGCGGCCATTGACCTGATGGCCTACACCGAGGCCACCCCGTGGCTGCAGGGGGCCGACCTGCACATTCACCAGGAGGCGGACACCGACATCGACGGCGCATTCGCGTTCACCTCACCGCGCCTGCGCGCCGATCAGAAGATCCTGGTGACCGAATTCTCCCAGGTCAATTATTATCTGCAATTCAATGACTATCCAATTCCGCGGGAATTGGTCTTGAAGTAC
>VGFD01000547.1 GCA_016868975.1 Armatimonadota bacterium
CTCCACCGCACGATGGGGAACAGCCTTTCCATTTGCCGATCGCTTGGTCATTGCTGATGTCCTCTCCGCTTGACACTAATTCAAGCAGTCGAGGTGTCTCACCTATCATAGGCACAGAGGGCATCACTCGCGGGGATGTCTCGCAGCCTGCCATGGAGGCGAAGGCGCCGTGCGACGTCGTCGCGTTGTCCGCCGCAACCGACGAGGCGCCGCCTGTCCGTACCTCCTGGATCGCCGTGGCCGCGCTCGCGTTGGCCGCTGCGGCACCCGCCCTGGCCGCCGCGACGCCGATGGCCGCCATGCACACGCAAATCTCGACCACCCTGGAAGTCGCAACGCAGCAGCCGATCGCCCCCGAGCAACGCGAGCGCATGCGCGAGACCGCGGGCCCCTCCATCTGGGACAACATGACCTCGGTGCAGACGCGCCGCGCATACGGCCGCGCTGCGGAGAAAGCGATTGCCGAGGCTGACACCTTCACCGAGCAAGTAGCCCGCATCGAGCGCGAGAGCGCCGTGCTGGACGCCATGGCGCGCCGCGGTCCGGGCACCCACCACACGTGGCAGGGGAAAGTGACGGTCGAGCAGCAGGGCTCGCGCACCATCGCCAGCAGCGGGAACGCCACCCTCACCCGCCAGCGCTCCAGCCGCACGGTCACGGTGAAGGCCGAGGATTTTGAAGCGACGCTTACCGAGACGCCGTCCCAACTCAGCGTTACCGAAAATGGCGTCACGCGCACGCTGTACCGCGCGGCTGCGCGCGGGGGGCAGCCCGGCGATTTCGAAGTGAGCAGCCGCATGGGACGGGGCACGACGCGCCTCCTGGTGCACGGCGCATCCATCGAGCAGACGACTCGGGAAACGATCGCCGACGTGGCCGGCAACCTTGAGTTCGAGCGCTCCGAGAAATTCGAGATTCCGGAAATGCAGGCGGCCGTTTTCCCCGGGGTCGCGCTGCGCCAGAGGACCCGCACGCAAACCCGCGACACGCTCACAAATCAGGCGAACGAGCGCGTTCGGGAGGTCGAAGTGCGCACCGACAGCAGCAGCCTGGAGCGCATCCAGGAAGGCGGCGCGAAGCGGGAGATGGTCGAGCCGCGGGCGATCGTGCTGGCGGCTAGCGGAGGTTGAACTCGGCGCCGCCCTTGCGCCGCCCAACCACGAGCAGATCGAAAAATCCGCCGCGGCGCGTGCCCGGCCGTACGGCCACCATGTAGCTGTCGCCGCAGGGCTCGGCGTTGAGCCACGTTTCCCAGTCGCTGAGCGTGATGATCACCATCGACCGTGAGAAATTCACCCGCGGCATGGGCTGCTTGCACTTCAAACGTGGCTGCAATTTCCGCCAGGCGTCCGCCTCGCGGATCACCAGATATTCCGGCGCGCTTGATTTCATCACCGCGAAGCCGTGCCGCCGAGGATATTCCTGGGCGGCAAGCGGCGCCAAAGCAAGCAGCAGGAAGAGTATTATTCGGAGCATTCCCTCAATCCGCCATCTGCGCCATCGCCTGGGAGCGCAGCGCGGAAGCGATCGCCTTCACGCGCACGGCGAGCGTCTCGTGCCCGACGCGCGCCAGCCGATGCGCCCACCAGTCCATCGGGCTGATGACCTCCGGGCTCGCCTCGAATTCCCCGCCCTCCCACGCTCGGATGACGGCCTCCGCCTCGCGGGCTTCGGCTTCGGCGTCCTCCGGGCGATCCAGTTTGCGGAGCACGCGGGCGCGCACTTCCATCGCCATTGCCAGCTCCAGCGGGCTGAGCAGGTGCGGCGCCGCGAGGACGTCCCGCAAAAGCGCCTCGGCCTCCTCGTGCTCGTGCTGCTTGTGAAGCACGCGCCCGAGATCCGCACGGATGGCGGCGCCGCTTTGCGGATGCTCGCCGAGCGAGGAGTCGAGCACCTCGCGGTACATCGCCTCGGCCTCGCCCTCGTCCCCGCGCTGCTCGGCGATGGCTCCCAGCGCATGGAGAAAGGTGGCGGCCATGGGCTCGCCCTGCTTCTCGTCAAGCATCTCCAGGGATTGCAGGGTGGCCGCTTCCGCCTCCTCGAGATCGTCGGTGATCTCGTACAGCCAGGCGAGGTGCGCCATCAGCCCGACCTCGGGGGTTCGCTCCAGAGCCTGGCGGATGAGCGGAAGCGCGTGCGCATAGCGCCCCTGGTCCTCGTACACCCGGGCGAGCTTCTGGAACGGCGGGCTGACCCAGGTGCTTTCTCCATCGGGATCTGATTCAGGGGGAGTCGCCGTCGGCGCCCCCCGGACCCTCCCCTGGTGCTCCTCGTGCAGCGCGATCAGCCGCTTGAGCAGCGTCTCCGCCTCGTCGTAACGTCCCACCGTGTGCAGCAGTGCGGCGAGATCGTGCATGCTCTGCCGCAGATCGTGCAGGTGCGGGCCGGGCTCCTGCTCGTGACGCGCAAGCAGCGCGCGCCGGACTTCCTCGGCGGCTTCGTAGTCGCCCCGGCGCTCAAGGGTGCGGGCGACCTGGTCCTCGGCGCCCATCTGGCGATAGAGCGCGATGGCTTCGTCCCAGCGCTCGCTGCCAGCGTAGACGTAGGCCAGCTCGTTGGTGACCTCGGGAACGAAATCGGGACATTTTTCGGCGGCCACGCCGGCCGCGGCCAGCAAATAGCGCTCGCCGGCTTCGAGGTCGCCAGACTGGCGCGCCTTCTGCGCCTTCGTCCGAAATTTCGTGTACAGGGGATGCGGTTGGGCCATGGTGCGCGAGGCTTCGCGAGCCGCCGGCAGGACCCTCTCACGGGAGGCGCAAAAAATGCGGCCTCCCACTGAAAGGAGCCCTGCCCCGTGCGCATCCTTATCGTCGCCCTCATACTCGCGGTGCAGACCCTCGCGTTCGCGGAGGGCAGCGCCGACATCCCCACCATCCTCAAGTCACAGGCGGATGCCTGGAATCGCGGCGACCTCACCTCGTTCATGGCCGCCTATCTCGAAACCCCCGAGATGACCTACACCGCGGGCGGGAAGATCGTGGTCGGCTATCAAGCGCTCCATGACCGCTACGAGAAGGCGTACGGCAACACGCCCGAGACCATGGGCAAGCTGCGCTTTGACAGCGTGACCGTGACGCCGCTCGGCGACGACCACGCGCTGGTGGTGGGGCGCTGGTACGTGACCCAGGGCGAGAAGGAGATGGACGGCGTTTTCAGCCTCGTCTGGGTGAAGACCCCGAAGGGCTGGAAAATCCTGCACGACCACTCGTCGCGCACCGTCTCCCAGTGAGGAGCGTTGTCGTCACCGGGGGCGGGCAGGGGATAGGCCGCGCGGTTTCGTCGGCCTTCGCCGCCGCCGGCGCGCGGGTCTACGTGGCGGATGCCGACGCCGAGGCCGGCGCGCTCCACGTCGAGCGAATGCTCGAGCAGGGATGGACCGCACACAACGTCCCCACCGACGTGGCCGACGAGGAAAGCGTGAAAGCCACCTTCGCCGGGATCGAGCGCGTGGACGTGCTCGTCAACAACGCGGGGATCAACGACACGCGGCCCATGTGGGAGCGCTCCTCCGAGTCCTGGCACCGGGTGCTTGCCATCAACCTCAGCGGGGCCTATTTCTGCGCCCGGCACGCCCTGGCGAGGATGCCGGAGGGAGCGGCCATCGTAAACATCGCCTCGACCCGCGCGCTGATGTCCGAGCCGCACACCGAGCCGTACTCCGCGTCCAAGGGCGGCCTGCTGGCGCTCACCCACGCGATGGCGGTCAGCCTCGCCGAGCGGCGAATCCGCGTGAACGCCATCAGCCCCGGGTGGATCGACGTCACGGCCTGGAAAAAGGACCCGAAACCTCAGGCGTTTTCGGAGGC
>VGFD01000548.1 GCA_016868975.1 Armatimonadota bacterium
GAGGGGTAAAACACAAACCGCCGACCTGTTGCCGCCGCTCTCCACGAGACCGACGGGACCGGCACCGCCCTCAGGTTCATCGAGCGCGTCCTCGAAACCCGGCGGCCAGTCGAGCGCCCGCCAGCCTATCCATCCACCGTCATGCGTGACCTTCCTCGTCGGGTCGGTAGGACTCCGGACCCATGCGTGCGAACAGGCGGCCAACTTCGGAGGAGTTCTCTGGATGCGCTTCTTGCCATTCGCGCCGGTCCTGGCGACCGGGCTTGTTGTCCTGCTGCTCGGCAGCACCAGTCATGCCGGCCCCGTGGTGATTGAGGAGGCCCCGGCGCCGCTTCCCACCCCCGTCCTGTCTACGGCGCCCGCCCCCAGGGCGCAGGTGATCTCCCGCAAGGGGCGGCCGCACCGTGCCACGCTGGCCTCGCGCCGCGGCCGCATCATCAGCCGCATCGTCAGCATGGCGCACGGGATGCTCGGCGTGCCCTACGTTTTCGGAGGCACCTCGGCCTATGGCGTGGATTGCTCCGGCTTCACCATGCGCATCTTCGGCCGGGCCGGCGTCCCCCTGCGGCGCATGGCGGACGAGCAGTACTACCAGGGCCGCAAGGTCCGCAACCCGGAGACCGGCGACCTGGTGTTCTTCAGCACTTATCTCTCCGGCCCGTCCCACGTGGGGATCTACCTGGGCGGCGGCCGCTTCATCCATGCGTCCAGCAGCCGCGGCGTCATGATCAACACCCTGGGCGACTCGTACTGGGGCCCCCGCTACATCGGCGCGCGGCGGTTTTTCTAGCGCCCGCGGTCCAGCGGACTCCTACCGCCCCGGCTTCCACAGGTCCGCCGCCTCGCGGACGATCTCGGGGATGGCCTCCGCCGGGTTCGCCTTGCAGACCTTGCGGTGCGGCACCATCCACGGCGCCCACTGCTGCGAGCACAGGTGGTAGGTGGACTGTTCGTAGGCCGCCACCACCGGGGTGCGCATGGCCGCCGCCACGTGGATTCCTCCGGTGTCGGCGGACAGCGCGATGCGCGCCGCGCCCAGCACGGCGGCCCACTCACACACCGACATGTCGCTCACGACCTTGACCCGGTTGGCGCCGGCATAGGTTTCTCTCAACTCGCGTCCCCACTCGACTTCCTGGGGCCCGCAGGTGATCGCGACCCGCGCGTTGGGCAGCGCGTGCAGCAATCCCTTGAGCAGCTCCGCGAACGCGCCCATGCTCCAGGGATGGCGGATCCATGCCGCCGACAGGTGCACGGCGATCCAGCTTGAATCGCGACGCGATACAGTGTTCCACTCCGGCGCGCGCCGCGAGGCGTCCGCGATGGCCACCAGCGTGGGATCTTCCAGGCGCGCGCCGGCCGCCGCCACGTCGTCCGGTGACGGATAGATGCGCAGCGGCACCGGCTCCGCCGAAAGCCCCAGCATGCGCGCGAACCAGAGCAGTTGCTCCACCTCGTGCGGCACCGTCTCGCGCCGCTCGACCAGGGCGTCGATGTGAAACACCGCGCGGTGGGTGAGCAGCACGTTCGACAGCGCGCGCGGCACCCAGCGGCGGCTGTAGATGTAGCCCGCGCGCACCGGCGCCTTCACGCCGCGCGCGATAGAGTACGCGCGCATGGTGGGCGAGAGCGCGATCACCACGTCGTAGGGATTTTTGCGCACCGACTGCGGCGGCTCGCTCTCGTCGGGAGCCGGCTCGAGCGCGCGCACTTCATCCACCGATGGATTTCCGCTCAGCGCGTCACGCGTGTAAGGCGTGACCAGCACGGTCACGTGGGAGCGGGGCAGCGAGCGTTTCAGCGTTTCCAGAAAGGGCGTGGATAATATCAAATCGCCCAGGTGATCGGTGCGCACCACCAGCACCCGCCGGCAGGTGCCCACGTCAAGGGGCGGCGCGGAGGAGACGTCCATCCAGCCCGGCCAGGGTTTTCCTCCGCCCGGCGGGACCGCCAGTTGCCCTTCGCCGATGCCTGCGCTCACAGGGTGCGGATGCCTTCCTTGACGCCGCAGAGATAGTGGTACTGCAGCAAGATCTCCGACCAGAAACGCGACTCGCTGTGCCGCCGCACCCAGTCGAGCAGCCATTGGCAGTGCGACAGCAGCCAGTGCATGGCCATGGAAAACGCGTTCCAGCCGAGCAGCAGTTTAATGCGGATATCGCGGTGCTTGTAGTAAAAGCGTACCGTGGAAATTCCGGCCAGCCGCATTTTTTCGCACTTCTCGGCAAAACCCACCGGGTGCCAGTGGTAATTTACCGCCCGGGGATTGTATCGGATGACGAGACCGGCGCGCCGCAGCCGGTAGCCCAGCTCAAGATCCTCGTGGCCGTAGCCCTGGAAATTGAGATCGAAGGCGCCCACCTGGCGCAGCGTGGCGGTTGGCACCGAGGCGTTGCCGGTCAGGAAATAGAGCCACGACAGGGTTTTTCGCGAATCGGGGTGCAGCGTGCGCCCACGCGACAGGTCGGCGCGGGCCCGCTCGAATTCCTCCAGCGTGTCCACCTGCACCTCGCGGCCGACGACGGCGCACTGCTCGTCCCGGTGGAAGCGCAAGTGCTCCTCGATCAAGTGCGGATCGGCGATGATATCCGCGTCGGTGAACAGCACGAGCTTTCCGCGCGCCTCGGAAACGCCCATGTTGCGGGCGCCCGAGCGCCCCCGGTTGGGCCCCACCAGGTGGCGCAGCGCCGCCTCGGGATGCGCCTCCTGCAGGCGCTTCACCAGTTCGGCCGTGCCGTCCGTGGAGCCGCTGTCGCACAGCAGAATCTCGAACCCGACGCGCGTCTTCTGCTCGAGGAGCGTGGGCAAGACCACCTCCAGCGTCTCGCGGCGGTTGTAGGTGGGGACGACAATGCTGAGGTCAACGGACATGCAGTGAGGGGTTTCGGCTTGCGCCCAGAATCTCCTCATACGCGCGGCGAGCCTCGCCCGGCGCGCGCAGCACGATCTGGCTGGGAACGCCCCAGGGCTTCCAGCGCGGCACCGCGTGCTCGGCGCCCTCGCTGGAGAACAGGTCCACCACGGGCAGGCCGCACGCCGCGCCCACGTGGGACGCGCCGGTATCCGTGGTGATGAGCAGGCGGCAGGAGGCGAGCCCGCGGCACCAGTCGGCGAAGCTGCCGGTCGGGATGCGCTCGGCGCCCGGCACCGAGGCCAGCAGCGCATCCGCCCAGGCGGCCTCACTCGGGCCCGCGCTGATCCGCACTGGGCCCAGCGCCTCCACGAGGGACCTCACCCATTCGTGGTCGCAGCCGTCCCGCAGCCATTTCGGGGACAGGTGGAAGGCGACGGCGTCGTCCCGGCGCTCCGGCAGGTCGATTCCCAGCCACAGCGGCCCGGGCGGTCCGGCCACGCCGAGCGGCGCGCCCAGCAGCATGATGCGCTCCACCTCGTGCGTTTCCACGGGCTGGACGGGAATGCGGTGAGTGAGCGCGCCCATCAGCGCGACCGCTTTCACCGGCTGCGCGGCGCCCGCCCAGAAGCCAATCCGCGTGGGCGCCGCGTTGCACCACAAATATCCCCACATCTTCTCGGTGACCGTCAGGGCCGCGTCGAACCGCCCGCGCAACTCGCCCGACAGCCTGATCTTCTCGCGCAGCGTGGAGGTGCGGGGATCGTGCACGATCAGCGCGGAGACCCCGGGGTGCCCGTGCAGCACCTGCGCCCCGAGCGGGGAGGCGATCACCGTCACTTCGTGCCCGGCCTCGCGCAAGGCGCGCAGCAGCGGCGTGGTGAGGACGGTGTCGCCCAGCCCGTCCAGGCGCACCATCAGCACGCGCAAGGGCTCAGCGGTCGGCGATG
>VGFD01000549.1 GCA_016868975.1 Armatimonadota bacterium
GGCCTGTCCCCCGGGCTGCGCGCCCTGGTGGTCGACGATCACGCCCCGTCGCGTTTCGGCCTGGTCGACTTGCTACGATGGTGGGGAATCAACGCAACGGGGCATCCGAACGAAGCGATGGTGGTTTGCCCGGGCGCGGATCGGCTCGACGTGGTCCTGCTCGATCTAGACGGTGGAGGCGGTCTGGAAGTGGTCTCGCGGATGCGGGAGGCGGGCCGTAAGGAGCCGGTGATCCTGCTGGTGTCGGCGGTGCGTCATCCCGGGCTGGCGGCGCGCTGCCGCGAGCTGGGGGTGGCGGCCACGGTCATCAAGCCTGCCGCGCCCTCCGAGCTGCGGGACGCGCTGTTGCAGGCGCTGCGTGGCGCCCGACCGGTGATTGCTCCCGGCCGGGCGACGGAGCGATTACTGCGGGTGCTGCTGGTCGAAGACAACGCGGTGAATCAACTGCTGGTGCTGCGCACCTTGGGCAAGCGGGGCTACGAGGTGACGCTGGCCGCGAACGGCCGTGACGCGCTCGATATTCTGGCGGCCGATCGCTTCGACGCCGTGTTGATGGACGTGCACCTGCCGGAGCTCGACGGGCTGGAAACCACGCGCCGCATTCGGGCGCGGGAGGCGGAGCGCGGAGGACACCTGCCTATCGTCGCGATGACGGCGTACGCGACGAAAGGCGATCGGGAGCGCTGCCTGGCGGCCGGGATGGACGCCTACGTCACCAAGCCGGTGCAGGCGCGCGTGTTGTTCGAGACGCTGGCCGAGGTGACGGCGCCTGCTGTTGCGGACGATGCGGTGAGACCCGTGGTGGATTTGACCGAAGCGCTCACGCGCGTTGACGGCGATCGTGAATTGCTGACCACGCTGGTGGGCCTGTTTCTGGAGAGAATCCCCCGCGCGGTCACCGCAATGCAGGAAGCGCTGGCCGCGGGAGACGCGCGCACGTTAGAGCGCACGGCCCACAGCCTGCGCGGCTCGGCGGCCATCTTCTCGGCGCACGCCGTGGTGGCGGCCGCCGAAAAACTGGAATTTGCCGGCCGCGACGCCGCGCTGGACGAGGCCCCCCCGCTGCTGGCCGATCTGGAGTCGCACCTCACCAGAATGACCCCCGAGTTGCAGGCGCTCACGGGGCAGGCGCCGGACGCGCGCGGATAGCCACGCACCGGCCCCGCGTCCGCATTGAGGGATTCGCCCGAACAGCGGAGTCGGTCGATGCTGCGCGCGGATCTCCCGGTAGGGCGTCACGTCAGCGCCGCGGCGCCCGCTCCGATCAGGTTCACGTTTTGCAGCCGTAGCAGGTCGGCCGGCACGTCCAGCAATTCCCGAAGAATCTCGCGGACGTGGTCGGCATATTTCTGGTCGCCCCAGAACAGGGTGCCCTCCGCCAGGATGCCGATCTTCTCCGCACCGTGATACAGCGTGCCCACCCCCGCCAGCCCGGCCGCGGTCAACTGGGCCGAGCGGCGCAGCACTGCCGCAGCGGCGCGTCCTTCGGGCGAGTCGGGGCGGCTGTCTCGCATCTGTACGAGCTGCGCGCTGCCCTTGTGCGGATCGAAACCGGGCACGGCACACACCTTCTGAAAGACGAACGGCAGGTAGGAACCCGAGACCGCCTTCTCCAACCGCTGCAGTCCGGGATTGTCGCTCTCCGCGTCCAGCGCGTCGTCAATCGCACAGAGATGCGGCGGACGGTAGTTTCCGGATTCGAGGTTCACCGCCATCAAGTCATGGGGACCCTCGACGTCCAGCTTGGGAATCTGCGCCTGACGGAAAAATCCCGCCATGTTGGTGCCGGTGCCCACAATCAGCCCGATGAAGCGATCGTATCCCTCGTGCGCGAAGCCCGCCGTGCCGCCCAGGAGGCTGGCTACCGTGTCGTTGAGGACGCGCACCGTCGGCACCGCCACGTCATGGCGGGCCAGCGCGTCCACCAGCGCCTTACCGACGCGGGTGCCCTCCACGCCGGTCACGTGCATGCCCTTGGTCCAGTGAATCAGCGTGGCGTCGCCATCCGGTGAATTGCGCGCGGGATACGAGAAGCAATATCCCAGCGGGAGGCCGGACACCCCGGGAAGCCGCGCCACGAGGCGTGCCTGTGCGTCGAAAAATCCTTCAGCGTCCAGCGGGCCCTCGCGGCCGGGCGCCTCGTCGTGAATGGGACCGCCCAGCACTTCGAATTTTCCATCGCCCTGCAGATCCACCAGCGCGGCGCGCACGTTCGAGCCGCCAATATCCACGACCACCGCGCGGCCGGTAATTTCTGGCTCGGGCGGGCCCAAAAAGGTGGGAAGCGCCTTGATTTCTCGGCCGTTTTCGGCGAGGCCGTCCAGCACGCGGGCCTGCAAAGTGTCGCGCACGTCGCGCAATTGTTCGATGGAGAGTGACAGGGAATCCATGCGCAGGGATTCTCAGTCGCGTTCGGGGGTCCTGTCGGAGAAATGCAAAACGGACGGGACCCCAAGAGGGATCCCGTCCGCCCCGATCAGGTCCAGGGGGCGCCGCCGTCGGCCCCCCTGGAACCCTTAGACTCCCAGCGGCTGCTGGAGCCCCTGCGCGCCGAACGGGTTCTGTTGCTGCTGCGGGAAAGCGCCGAGGTTCGGCTGCTGCCCGCCGCCCACACCCATCAGCGTCTGCTGGACGATCTGCTCGACCTGCGGGGCGATCTGCGCGCCCTGCTGCTTGAAGTTGGTGTAGTCGGTGGTCAGCTTCTGCACCGCCGGCGAGCCGCCGCCGACGCCGTTCAGGCCGCCCGCCAGTGGATTCTGGCCGAAGCCGCCGCCCAGCGGGTTCGCGCCCTGGCCTCCGCCAAGCGGGTTGGCGCCCAGTCCGCCGGCCTGGAGACCGGCCTGCAGGCCCATTCCGAAAGGATTGGCGCCGCCCTGGCCGCCACCCAGAGGATTGATGCCCTGCGGCCCACCGGCGCCGCCCAGCGGATTCTGTCCCTGCTGGGCGCGCTCGGCCTGCACCGCCTGGACGCCCTGCATGAGCACGCTGTTGGGATCCTGGCCCTGGCCAGGCTGGCCGGGCTGCTGCGGACCGCCGGCCTGCTGGGGACCGCCACCGCCGCCGCCTTTGGGTGCGCCACCGCCGCCCTCGCCCTTTGGAGCGCCGCCGCCCTTCTGGCCGCTGCCGCACTTGCCGTCTTTGCAGTTGCCGTTGACCTTTTGCTTGAGTTCCTCGAGCTGGCGCTTGAGATCTTCGATATCCTTATCTTTCTGATCCTTGGCGCCCTTGTCGTCGGCGACCGGCTGATCCTTTTTGTCCTGAATTTCCTTTGCCTTGTCGTCGGCATCTTTATTTTCATCGGTCGCGCCGGCTTCGTTGTTCTTGGCCGCTTTGGCCGCTTCGTCGGTGGCGTTGGCCTCGCCGGCTTTTTCGTCCTCTTTCGCGTCGGCGGGCTGCTCGGCTTTCTTGTCGGTTGCCGTGCCAGCGGTCTCGTCGGCCGCGTCCTCCGAAATGTCGCTCTTGTCCGTGGTGTCGGTTTGTGCGGGGGGGTCCTCCGCCGCCGGCTGTTCCTGGACGGACGGGCCGGAATCGGCGATATCCGCGCCGCCGCCTACGTCTCCGCCGCCGCCTGCTGAATCAACTTCACCAACTGCCCCGATCTCGTCAGACATGGTTTGCCTCCTCACTGTTTTCCTCGCCGACGGCGTACCCGAAATTGGGCAAGCCAAAGCAAGGGCCATTCCTCTGCATCCGGGAAAATCGCCACGCTTGCCGCAAACAAGCTTCTTCCTGCCTACCCTCCGATTATAGGGGGCTGGGAAAATTGTGCGAGCCGCCGCATGTA
>VGFD01000550.1 GCA_016868975.1 Armatimonadota bacterium
CGCAGCCGGCGGGCGACCGTGAAGCCGTCGACGTCGGGCATGTTCACGTCCATCAAGATCAAATCCGGCATGAGCGTGGGAACGACCTCGAGCGCCTCTTCGCCGTCGCGGGCCTGGGCGACCTCGTAGCCCTGCTTGCGGAGCACGATGGAGGTCAGGTCGCGGAGGAAGCCGTCATCCTCGGTGATGAGGATCTTCTTCTTGGCGGAGTTGGTCATGGCCGCACTCGATTCGCAGGTGGGTCCCGCGCCTCCTCCACACCGGTAGCGCCTGCTCCACGCTCTGGCCAGGATTAAGCCACCTGCTGGCTACAGTTGCCCAAATTTAGCCGTACGGTGGCTAAACCTTACGAAGTTTAGCCACACGGTGGCTAAACTCGGTTTCTGGTGGGCGAGCCCCCTACGGTTCCTCCGCCACCCGTGCGGCGCGGGCCGCCATGCGTTCGCGGCCGCTGGGGGGCGCGGGCGGCTCGACGCCCTGCAGGTGCTGGCGCAGGATGTCGCGCAGCTTCTCGATGAGCTGGGCGGGCTCCAGGGGGCGGGTGAGCTGGGCCGCGAACAGCCCGTCACCGTCCTCGCGGGGCTCGCCGGTCACGAAGATCAGCGGGATGTCACGAGTCTCCTCGTGGGCCTTCAGGTCCTGGGCCAGCGCGAAGCCGGTGCGGTCGCCCAGGTCCTCGCCGATGATCACCGCGTCCGGGCGGTCCCTCTCGATGAGCGTGCGGGTGTCGGCCGCGTTGAACGCCTGACGCACGTGGGCGACACCCTGCCGCTCCAGATACACCCGCACGAAGGCGTTCATGTCCCGATCCGCCTCGGAGACCAGCACCGACGCGCTCAAGGTGGGCGCCGACGGCGGCGCGCGCCGCGCCTGGGTGGGATTGCCGCGGGGCAGGGACACCGTGAACGTGGTCCCCTCGCGGACCACCGAGGCCACCTCGATGGAGCCGCCCATGTTCTCCACCATCGTGCGCGCGATGAACAACCCCAGACCGGTGCCGTGCCCCTCGCCGGTCACCTGGTAGAACTTTTGGAAGAGCCGCGGCAGGGCGTCGGCCGGAATTCCCTTGCCGGTGTCGGCCACCCTCACGTTCACCATGTCTCCGTCCGTCGTAGCGGAAATTCGGATGGTGCCACCGGCCGGGGTGAATTTCAGTGCGTTGTTCACCAGATTTCCGAGGATGTCGTGTACCTTCTCGATGTCCGCGTACATGAACTGGTCGCCCGGATCCTCGATGACGAGGTGGATGCCCCGGGTGCGCGCCACCGGATTGAACAGCCGCGCCAGGTCCTGAAATGATGTGGCCACCGGAAAATGCTCCACGCGATAGGACATGCGGTTGGCTTCCAGCCGCGCGCTGGCCAGGATGTTTCCGATCTGCAGGCTCAGGAATTCGCCCAGGCTCTTCATGTTGTCGATAATGTCGCGCTCTTCCTCAGATAAGGTGTCCGACTCGCGGAGGATCTGCGCGTAGCCGATGAGCGCGCTGATGGGGCTCTTGAGTTGATGGGTGATGACCGCCAGGAATTCTTCCTTGAGCCGGTCGATCTCGTATTTTCGAGTGATGTCGCGGATGATCACCACCTGGCCATGGTGGCGCCGCTTCTCGTCTTGAATGGGGACGCTGTCGATCTCCACCGGAATTTTAGACTCGTCGCGCTGCGGGAGAAAACCCTCCAGGCTGGGCAGCGGCTCGCCGGGCATGAGCGTATGTTGCTCGAGCAGGTGCGCGTCGACGTTCTCCATGGGATTGCCTGCGACATCCAGGAAATTCAGCACTTCGGACGGCATGTGGCCGAGGATGTCGCTGCGCCGCCGCTCTATCAGCATGGACGCGGCCTGGTTGGCATTCACCACGTGTCCCTGCGGATCGAGCACCAGCACGCCTTCCGGACTGCTGTTAAGGATGGTCTCGATCTCGTTCTTTTCCCGCTTCAAGCGGTCGTTGACGTACTCCAGCGCCTTCTGGCCCTGCAGCAGATTTCGCGAAAACGTCTGCAGGCGATCGTCGCGCTCCTGCAGCGCTTTTGCCATCTCATTGAAGGTCTTCGCGAGGTAGCCGACCTCGTCGTTGCTGGTGACCGCGATGGGCTCCTGCGCATAATTTCCTTCGGCGAGGTGCTCGGCCGCCTGGCGCAGCGCGGTGAGCGGGCCGGTGATGCGCCGCGCCAGTACGAAGGCCAGAATGCTGCCGCCGAACAGCGCGATGAAGCCGACCAGCACCACCGTCTGCACTGTCTGTTTTTGCAGCTCGGCCAGCATCCGCGTGGGCGTGGCGACCTCCAGCCAGAGCGGCCGCTCGTCCAGCGCGCGCAACGTCTGGTAGCGTGCCAGCACGTCGGGATTTTGCAGCCGGATGAAAAAATGTCCGTCCTCTGGCAACGACACGGTGGAGCCGCGCAAGCGCTGATTCTGTCCCCCGTTCAGCGAGGTGATGGCGCGCTGGAAGCGGCTGCTGGCGTCGGAGTGGGTCACCAGGCTGGCCTCAAAGGCATGCACGTCGCGAAAATCATCGAGCAGCGCGTTGGTCAGGTTGATGCGCGCGATGATCGCCCCCAGGTATTTCCCGTCCCTTTCGATGGGGGCGGTCGCCACCATGTCCAGCCCGGCCGGCTCCCCGACGCCAATCGAAATTCCCCGTACCGGCGTGATGGGGCGGTCGGCGGAAATTCCGTTGATACGGGGCAGCGGGCGGTTGACCTCACCGCTGTTCTGAATACTGGCCCGCAGGTGCCCGCTGGCGTCCACCACCAGCAGGTCGTTCACCTCGTGGATGCTGGCGATGGGAAGCACACAGGCCAGCAGCGCCGCGGTGTCCTTCGTTTCGAGCGCCGCCACCACGTGCGGGGAGGTGGCCGCCGTGCGCGCCGCGGCGCTGGCCTTCACCTCCAGGTGGGTAAGGCGCTCCATGAACAGGCGTCCGGCCCGCTGCAAGTCGTCTGCCACCAGCGTCTGCGCCTGCCGGTAATTCTGCCAGATCAGGAGAACGCAAAGTATGGTCAGCGTCACTGCGAGGGTGCCGCCCAGTCCGACGGCGAGCCGCGCGCGGATTGACTTCATGCGTCTTCCCTACAAGTTAACGTAATTGGGTCCGCCTCCGCCTTCCGGCACCTTCCAGAGGATGTTGCGATAGGGGTCCTTGATGTCGCACGTCTTGCAGTGCACGCAGTTGGGGGCGTTCACCAGCAGGGACTGCTTGCCGCTCACGTCGTCCATGATCATGTTGTAGACGTTCGCCGGGCAAAAATGTTGGCAGGGGTTGCCATATTCTTCAGTGCAGCGGCTCACGCACAGGTCGAGGTCCTTGACGACCAGATGGCATGGCTGGTCCTCCTCGTGGGTGGTGCCGGACACGTAAATGTCGTCCAGTTTGTTGAAAGTGAGCGCTTTGTCGAAGGCCGGCTTGGGCATCTCCGAGGTGGACTTGAGCGGCTGGAGGCCTTTCCAGTCCGGGGGAAGCTTGCCGCTGCCCGCCGGAAATGAGCCCCCGGTGAAAAACGAGATGCCGGCCTTCATCAGCCCGACGTAGAAATTTCCGTGAAAATACTCCTTGAAATAGCGGGTCGCGAACAGGTCCTTGCCGATAAAACTCTGCTGCACCTTTTCCTCGTACGCGCCCAGCTTGCGCGCGCTGAAATCCTCGTCGAGGAGCGCTTGCAGCGCGGTTTCGGCGGCCAGCATGCCGGCCTCGATGGCGTAGTGGATGCCCTTGAGCTTGGGCACGTTCACCATCCCGGCCGCGTCGCCGCACAGCATCATCCCGTTGGCCGCCAGCCGGGGC
>VGFD01000551.1 GCA_016868975.1 Armatimonadota bacterium
TGCCGCCGTGCCCGTACAGGCCGGGATCGAGCATCACCTGCGCGTCGAACGGCTTGCCCTGCGCGACCATCTGATCGCGCTTCTCGATGAGGGACTTCGCAACGTCGTCGGTCACGACGAAGGCGGAAACCTTGACAAATTTCTCCGCGGAATCAATCGCGTGGAGCACCGCGGCCTGGCGCTCCACGCTCTCGTCCGCAACCGCAATGGTGTCGCCGCCAGACGCCTTTTTCGCGGTGGACGGATCGCTGATATCGGAGAGCGCTTCCAGGTTCTCGGCCTTGCGGGTGCGCGCCACGCGCGCTTCCAGCTGATCGGCGAGCAGGTGACGCCCGGCCTCGGTCATCTTCAAATGCCCGCCGTGCCCGTCGCGCGACGAATCCAGGTAGTCGCGCATGTCACGACCGGCTGGCAGCTCGACCAGGGTGCCGACGTCGACGCCCTTTTTCTCCAGCGCCTCAAGCTGCTTCGCGGAGCGCTCGTTGGCGCTTCCCTCCGACGTTCCCGGCACATCCGCGGACAACGCAGATATGAAATCCGCGACGCCGCGCCGGTCAAGCGTGATGTTTTCGCGGCCGCGCACGTCGTCGAGTTGCTTGCCGAAAATCTCCTCGTCGCTGGCCCCGCGGGATGCGTTCACATCCTCGCGGAAAGTGCCCACCAGCTCGCCGGCGGCCGGGCCGCGGATGCGCATCGCGAAATCCACGCTCTCGCCCGACCCTTCGTTGGCGTTCATCCCGCCGAACACCACGTCGTCGCCGACCCGCAGCAGTTTGCGGTGCATCAATTCCTGCTTGGAACCGAGCACTTTCTCGTTGGCGAAAAGGGTAACGGCCGGTTTTTTCTCCGCGTCCCCCTCCTGCAGTTGGGCCAGCGTGTTCAGCCGCCCGGCCAGGCTGCTGGCGTTGCGCGATCCGCCAGGGCCCTGGTCGAGCCGGCCGCTGTCGACGAGCACTCGCACGTTGGCGCCACCGTTCGCGGCCTGCTTGAGGCGATTGAGGATCTGTGGACTGCTCAGCTCGTAATATTCCACATCAATTTCCACGGGCTTGCCGCCGCGCACCGGCTCGCGCACCGCTCCGTCGAGCAGGTTGATCTTTTCCGCCCACATGCGGTCGCGGGCCAGCACTTTCACGTCGTTGCCGTGGGTGCGCCGAGCGGACTCGGGATCGGCAAGGTCATCGGCCACCCGCACGACCTCGGCCATTTCCTTCATGGGCACGTTGGACGCTTTGAAGTAGGCCTTGTACGTTCCGGAGGGCTCATGGCCCACGAGGTCGGTGACCTTCTCCCACTTGCGCTCGCGATCCGCGTCATTGATACGGGCCAGCCCGGCGTTGACATCCCCGAGCTGGCCGCGGATGCGGGTCATCTCGTTGCGCTGCCGCATGTCCGGGACGCCGTCCCCGCGCAGAGCCTTGTGGGCGTCCTTCAATTCCCTTCGGATGGCGCGCAGCTCTTCGGCGCTGGCCTGCTGCGGATGGTGGTCGGTCATGCGGCGCGCCGCGTCGTCCCCGCCGTCCAGTCTCTGGCCGCGCGCGGACTGGCGCGCTTGCTGCGCCTGGATGCGACCCCGGTCCATGAGGCCCTGGGGCGCCTGCTCCCCGCGCTCGAAGGCGTCGTTGTCCTCGGTGGGCGGCGGAGTCTCGGCGGTGGCGTCCCGGGGAAGCAGGGCCTGCTGCTGCAACAGCGAGGCCATTCGTGACGAATCGCCGATGGGCATGGCCATGCAGGTGCTCCTCCCCTCGCAGTGCTCCGAGAAGTTATCACGTTTGAAGGGCTCCTGGTCAAGTCCTCTTGTAACATCCCGGCAATCAACGGACCTTGCGGCCGTGCTACACTCCAGGCAACCAAAGAATGACCTGGGAGGAAACCATGATCTCGACCGCTTTCACGCCCGCCTGGACGGCCTCGCGAGGATGCCCCGACCCCCGTTGGGAGCGCGGCAACCCCGGTCCGGATGACACCGACGACCCGGACTTCCCGCAGCGTCGCGACAATGGCGGGCCGGACGACACCTCCGACCCGGACTTCCCAGATCGCCGTGACGACGGCGGCTTCTCCGGCCCCGACGGCTATTATCCCGGACCGCTGTTCATCCACAAGTAGCGTCCAGGGAAGGTGACCTCCCCATTTCGGTGAACCCTTCCTGAACCTCGGTCTGGAGCGCACGTAAATGGAAGCCATCCGTCCTGGCACTGCCCCCACTCTGCCTCAGCGCGCCCGGGCGGCCGCCGAGCCGGCCCCGGGCGCGCCCCTGGAAAAGGTGCATCTCAACGGGTTGCTGCCGCTGGAGACGCCCAAAGACGCGGTCGAGACCCTGGTGGAAGGCTACGGCTACGCGGAGTTTCCGCAGTGCTCGCCGGACGGCAAGCGTATCGTGTTCAACGTGGTCGGCGATTACGACACCTCCCAGATGCTGATCATGAACGCGGACGGAAGCGACGTCCGCTCTTTGTTCAGCGGCCGGCCGCTGAGCGCGGACTCGGTGCAGGGCTGGCTCAAGACAAACAAGGGCAAGACCGACGAGCAAGGCAGCTGGTCATCCGATGGACGCGCCATCTACTACCGGAGCAACGAGAAGGGCACCTTCGGCATCGCGAAGTTCGACTTGGGCAACCGCAAAGTTGCCATGATCGTGCACGACCCGGCCCTGAACATGAAGCATCCAGGCGAAACCCACGACGGCTGGATCGTGGGCTACGGCGGCCCTCCCGGCAAACAGTTCAAGACCAGCGAGGAATATTCGGACATCTTCCTGGCCAACCCGGCGGACGGCTCCTACCGCCTCATTACCCATTCCGACGGCAGCGTCGCTTACAAGCACCCCTCCCTGATCCACGGGATGGTCGTGGCGCACCGCGAGCCCCGCGGAGGCACGGAGACAAAATCCGATCTGGTCCAGATCGATCCGCGCGACGGCAGCGAGATCAACCTCACAAAAACTCCGGACGCGGACGAAAAACATCCCTTTTACAACGACAAAGTGGGGCTGCTCACTTTCCACTCCGACGAGAGCGGCGACAAGAACATCTGGATTTCCACGCCGGACACCACGCGCCGCGTGCAACTCACTTTCTACGGGAGGGCCGCGCAGTCACCGGGCTGGTCGCCAGACGGCAGCACCATCTACTTCGTGAAAAAACTCGAACGGCAGGCCGAAGGCGAGCCGTTCTTCGCCCGCCAGGCCGACATTCGCGCGGTTGACGTGAAGAAGGCGCTGAAAGACCTCGCGAAGCAGGCGAAGGCGCGCTGGCAGGACCTGCGTGATCGCGGGTCGGAGGACGCCGCCGTGTCCCAGGCCCGCAAGTCGTACGAGGACTACAAGTACTTCCTGTCGCGCTACGATAAGTAATATCAGGGACCCGGTGAGACGACCTCTCCCCTGGTTCGGACAGCAGCAGCGCTCGCCGCCCTCCAGCGCCTTCCTGACCAACCTGCCGCCGCCCAACATGCAGGGCACGCTCACCACGCCCCAAGGGAGCCGGCGCGTTCTACCTGCCACACATGATCTTGCAGGGCGCGCCGAGCGCCGTCGAAGCGTGATCGGAAACTAATTCTGCCCCTCGGTGTACGAGCGCCACCACTGGCCGCGGGTCACGCCGTCCTCAGCCTCCGCCTGGCGCATGCGGGGAAGGACCACCGGGCCGAGCAGCGCTCCGGCCGCCGCGCCAACGCCGGCGCCAATGGCCAACCCGGTGACGCCCAGCGACGTGTGCCCCGCTGCAATCGAGCCGGCCGTGATTCCCACGCCGGCCGCGGCGCCCAGCATGCCG
>VGFD01000552.1 GCA_016868975.1 Armatimonadota bacterium
CGAGTCCGCCGGCCGGTTTGTGGGCACGGCCCCGGAGGCTAGCCTGGTAGGCGTGAAGGTGCTGGACGCGGGGGGCTCGGGGCGCCTCTCCAACATCATCAAGGGCATCGAGTGGACGGTGGCCAACCGCGCCCGTTACAACATCCGCGTCATCAACATGTCGCTGGGCGGACCGGCCCGCGGCTCCTACAAGAACGACCCCATCTGCCAGGCCGTCGAGCGCGCCGTGGACGCTGGTATGGTGGCGGTCGTCGCGGCCGGCAACTCCGGCCCCGGCGCGAAGACCGTGGGGACTCCCGGCAACGATCCGCGCGTCATCACCGTGGGCGCCCTCGATGATCGCGGGACCCTGGCGCGGGAGGACGACGACATCGCGAAGTTCTCCAGCCGGGGACCCACCCCGGTGGACGCCCTGACCAAGCCGGACGTGCTGGCCCCCGGGGTGGCCATCACCGCGCCCACCTCACCGGGCTCGCCGCTCGACACCAATCCGAAGGTGCCCCACGAGGGCCCCTGGTACATCACCATCTCTGGCACGTCCATGGCCACTCCGGTGGTGGCCGGCGTGGTGGCCGACCTCCTTGGCGCGGTGCCGGAAGCGTCGCCGCAGCAGGTGAAGGACGCGCTCATGGCCACGGCCCGCCCCCTGGTCCGCACGCCGCCCTACGACGGCAACCAGCAGGGCAGTGGCGTGGTGGACCCGTTGGCCGCGCTGTCCCGGCTCCAGGGAGCGCCGGCACGCTTGCAAGAATAGTCGCGCCGGCCACTCCGGAACCTAACCGGGATCGAAGTCCGACCGAGTCGCCACCAGACGCGACCACACGGCTGAAACCAGCCGTATCTCGGTCACGGCCGCTCGCATCTCGGCCACGCCCCGCTCCCAGGCGTGGAGGTCGCTTCCGGCGTCGAAGTGCTCCAGCGCCACAAAGAACCGCTCCAGGCCGTTCTCGACCGCCATCTGGGCCTGCTCCCAGGCTTCTATCTCGTCGGGCGGCGTGGCCGGCGGCGGAGCGGGGACGCTCTCAAGCATCTCCAGAGCGGATCTCGCGCGCCGCCGCACCTCCTCGATGGCGGCCCGGAGATCGGCGTCGGCCGCAGGATCGTGTCCCGCCCGCTCGACGAGGTCGGCAACCCGTCCCACGAACTCCGGGAGGTCGTCCGGCTCGACGCCTGTCGTCTCGGGCGACCCGAACCCCGCGTCGGGGGGATGGAGCGCCTCGCCCAGGGCGTTCGCGGTTGTCGAGAGCGCCCACAGAGCAGCCGCCAGCTCCGTCGTGCTCTGCAGCCCAACGCACCGCAGGACCTCGTCCTGCGCCTCGCCGTGCGACTCAAGCAGCCGTCGCACGGCCTGGGCCGTCGGATCGAAGGGTAGGGCGCGGTCGACAGCGTCGAGGGCGTGGTCGAATTCCGCCCTCAACGCGAGCATCCGGCCCTCCAGGGAGTCGAAGTCCAGCCGCTCCTCCACCACGGCCCGCCCCACCCGCAGCACGGCGTTCACCGCCGGAAACGGGCTCTCGACAGGCCGGACCTCCTCCGCCCGGCGGAGCGCCGCGAGGGCTTCTCCCAGCCCCCTGAGCTGTCCGATGGCCGCGCCGATGCCCGCTCCACAGTCATCCGCCTCTCCGTGCCGGGCGTGTTCTCGAACCCGGGGCAGGATGCGCCGCAATTCCTGGAAGCAGTCCATGACGTCGGCGGCGAGGTCATCTTCCTCAGGCGAGAGATCCTGGAAGCAAAGCTCGTGGCGGAAGCGGGCAAGCAGGTCGCCCAGCACCGCGTCAACGTGGTCGATCCGCTCCACCACGCGTTGCGGGCTCGCGGTGGGACCCAGGCAAGCCTCAAACGCCGCCACGATTTCGGGAAAAGGCGGGGCCTGCAACGGGTGGTCCATGGGCGCGCTCACTATCGTTTTTTCTTTTTTTGCCCCCTAGACGGAACCCTGCCCTGCAGTGAGGTAAGGTAAGGACTGTCTGGGAGGGAAGCGCCCTTGTTTCCGATCAACCCGTACTCTATGTCGTTTGGCATGCAGCCTGCGTGGGGGGGAATGCCCGGCTGCGGCATGCCGTCCATGGGCATGGACCCGATGGTCGGGTCGCAGTGGCTTGGCGAGATGTACATCAGCCAGTGCATGTCGATGATGATGCAGATCATGCAGCTGATGGCCAGCTCCGACCGCTTCGGCGCGGCCGGGCCAGGACCCGCCCTGGGCGCGCTGCAAGGCTACCTCTATCCCTCCGGGACGGCCGACGCGCTGCCCTGGGGTGGCGGCGTCCCCAGCGCCAACGGCGCGCCGCTCACCTTCCCGGGATGGGATGCGTCCCCGTCCGGCGGCGATGTCTCACCCCGCACCCGGCAGTTCATCGGGCATGCGCTGGACAAGCAGGGAACGCCGTACGAGTTCGGGGCCACCGGGCCGACAGCGTATGATTGCTCCGGGCTGGTGTACCGGTGCCTGAAACAGGCCGGCGTCGCCACGCCCAGGATGGCCGCGCGCTACTTGCAGTCCGACTACCGCAACAGTGCGGTGAGCCGCGAGAACCTCAAGCCGGGAGATCTGTTGTTCTTCTGGTATCCCAATAACCGCGGAATCAACCCGCCGCAGGCTTCCCACGTGGAGATCTACCTGGGGGACGGCAAGGCCATGGGCACCGACAGCCCGAAAGAGGGGGCCCGCGTGGAGCCGGTGGACTGGAAGGCATTCGTGGGCGGCGCCCGCGTCCCCGAACTGCAGGCCTGAGCCCGGGCACCCGGACTGTTTACATGTTCGCAACCCGCCCCCCGGCGGGGTCGTCTACAATAATTCCAACATGCTGGCGCGTCTTGCTCCGGGCGTAACCTACCGCGAAGACACCTACCTGGGCACCCCATACCACCTGGTGACCGTGGATCGATCCATGGCCGACGCTGCCCCGCGTCCGTATCGGACCGACCGTGACGGCGGCGAGACGGTGTCCGCCATCGACAGGCGAACCGATGCGGTGGCGACCCTGAACGGCACGTTTTTCGACACCGCGCGGCCGGGCCGCGTCATTTTCGGGGAAGTCAAGAACGACGAGACCGCCTACCGCCCCGCGATGACGAAGAAACGGACGTACTGGGCCGTGCGGCCGGACGCCACCATGGAAATGGAGGAGACCGAGCGCACGCCGGACGCCCTCTGGGCCATTCCTTCCGCGAAGTGGAACTCGTTCCGCTACGTCCTGGGCGGAGGCGGGCGTCTCATCCAGGACGGCCGCAAGACGTCGGTGGGGGCCGGAGACAACGACCAGCGATTCCAGCCGGACGTGCTGGCGCGCCGCAATCGCAGCGCCATCGGTTTCTCGGAAGACGGTCGGCACTTCTGGATGGTGGCTTGCGATCCGCCCGGCTGGACGCCGCAGCAGACCGCTGACTTCTTCCTCACGCTGGGCGCCGACGAAGCCATGTTCCTCGACGGCGGGGGCTCCACCGAGATGGTCGCGGACGACCGCATCGTGAACGACCTGACCGGCGGCGGTGAGCGCCGCATGCCCACGGCCATCGTGACCGCCTGAGTCGGGCCCGGGAGCCTGGGGCCTCGGCATCCCGCCGAGGGGCGCGATTTTACAAACCGGCAACATTTTGTTCACGGCTGCCGGGCTGGTTAACAAATCGGCAACAAAGCACGGCTGCAAATTGGGTCCCGGCATCGCCTCCTATCCCCTGGAGCCAGGCTCCGAGTGTAGAGGGAGAGTGCCAGCATGTCCTACCGCAGGCGCAGCAGTACCGTGCACCGTGCAAAGCCGATCGAGCACAG
>VGFD01000553.1 GCA_016868975.1 Armatimonadota bacterium
GGATTCGCCATGGAGTGCGCCGTGGTGACCCATTCCGGCCTGCAATCCGGGGAAAAAGGCCTGGAGCCCAAGGGCAAGCTCGAAGAGCCGCTCATCGTGCGCCCCACCTCGGAGACGGTGATCGGCGCGATGTTCGCCCAGTGGGTGAATTCCTACCGCGATCTCCCGCTGCTCATCAACCAGTGGGCCAACGTGATGCGCTGGGAATTGCGCACCCGGCTTTTCCTGCGCACCGCCGAGTTTCTCTGGCAGGAAGGGCACACCGCGCACGAGACCGAGAAGGAAGCCATTGACGAGACGCTCCAGATGCTCGACGTGTACGCGGAATTTGCCCGTGAGTTCCTGGCCGTCCCGGTCATCAAGGGACGCAAGACCGACAGCGAGAAATTCGCCGGCGCGGTCACCACGTACTGCATCGAGTCGCTCATGCAGGACAACAAGGCGTTGCAGGCCGGCACCTCCCACTTCCTCGGACAGAATTTCGCGAAGGCGTTCGACGTGAAATTCCAGGGCCGCGATCAGCAGGTGCACCACGTCTGGACCACTTCCTGGGGAATGTCCACGCGGCTCATCGGCGCGCTGGTGATGACCCATTCCGACGACGAGGGCGTGGTGCTCCCACCGAAAATGGCGCCCACGCTGGCCGCGGTCATCCCGATTTACAAGACCGACGAGGAGAAAGAACGGGTCACCGCCTTCGCCCGGCAAGTGATGGCGCGCATCTGCGGTGAGGACCGCCTGGCCGCCGCGGTCAAGCGCGACGCGGGTCGGGAATTTTTGCGCGCGTTCACCGACGATCGCGCTGCCCAGTCGCTGGTGCTGGATCTGCGCAACGAGCGTCCCGGAGAAAAGCATTTCTACTGGGAGCAGCGCGGCGCGCCGTTCCGCATCGAGGTCGGTCCTCGCGACGTGGACAACGGGGCGTTCGTCCTCAAGACCCGGCTGGACGGCAGCAAGTCCTTCCACCAATTCGACGAGGCGAGCCCCGTCTGGCTGGCGGAAAAGGCAGAGGACGTGCAGAAGCGCATGCTGGCCCGCGCCGAAGAGCGTCAGACGGAGAATACCCGCGAGGTCTCCACTTACGACGAGCTGAAGGCAGCGCTCAAGGAGCGCGGTGGATTTATCCGCGCCTGGTTCAATCCGAGCCGGGAAATTGAGGCGAAAATAAAGGAAGAGACAAAAGGCACCGTCCGGGTCATTCCCTTTGAACAATCCGGGGGGACCGGCAAGGACGTGTGCACCGGCGAGAAAGCCCGCGAACAGGTGCTTTTTGCCATAGCATATTAAGGAGACGCTGAGAATGCGCATCGCGCTCATCCTGGTGCTTTTGCTGGCCAACCTCAACACAGGGTTCGCCGGGCCGGCGCGCCCCATCCAGGTGACCGTCGACGGGAAGCCGGTCACCTTCGAAAAGCCGCCGGTCATGCAGCGCGGCACGGTAATGGTCCCCGCGCGGGGGATTTTCGAGGCGCTTGGCGGCGCGGTGAAATTTGACAGCGGCGCAAACAAGTTGCGCGCCACGCGCGGCGACCTCACCGTGGAAATGGTCGTGGGCGCTTGGGTGGCCAGCATTCGCGGGCAGCTTACCCCGATCACGACGCCCGCGGCGCGCATCAACGGCGCGGTGATGGTGCCGCTGCGCTTCGTCGTCGACCTGGTGGGCGCGGAAATGAAGCTGGCCTCCGCCACCAACACGTACGAGGTCAAGATCCCCCAGGTTGTGGTGGCGACGCCGAAAGGGCCCCGCATCGAACAGGTCGTGCACAATGCAAAAGACGGCCTGGACGTCGGCCGCTCGCTGCAAGTCGTCGTGCTCGGCGAGGCGAGCGCGCAGGGCACCTTCGAGATTGTCGGGATCGTGTCCGGCGTTCCCCTCCACGAGGAAGCGCCCGGACGGTACACCGGCGCGCTTGCGGTGACCCCAGCGCTCAAGATTGACAAAGGCAGGCTCGTCGTCCGCCTCACAAAAGACGACCTCGAAACCGCGAAAGAGGCCGATCGGCCGGTCAGCCTCGCGCTGCCAGCCGCCCTCGCGCTGCTGCCGGCCGCCGGGGCCACCGTCCCCACCGACGCGCTGACCGTGGGCGCCACCTTCAAGAAGAAGGTCCGCCCGAACAGCGTGCGCCTGGTGCTCGATGGCTCGGATGTGACCGACCACGCTCAGGCCACTCCCGAGGGCGTCTCCTTCAAGCCCGACCCGGCGACGGTGGGCGCGCACGAGGCGACGCTGGACGCCATCACCGAGGACGGGCAGTTCATCCGCAAGACGTGGCGGTTCACCGTCATCGCGTCCACGGCCCAGGCGCCCACGCCTCCACCGGTGCCCGTCCCCTCGCCCACGCCGCCTCCGGTGGCCGCCACCGACATCTCCTTCGTGGCGCCCGCCGAGGGCAGCACGGTGCAAACCCGACGACCCGCCATCCAGATCCAGCTTACCCAGGCGGTCAAGCCGGAGTCGGTGCTGGTCACCGTGGACGGCCAGCGCGTGGACGCCGCCGTGAGCAACAGCGGCACCACCGTTTCGGTAAACCTGGCCGCGGATATTGCCCCCGGCGACCGCCAGACCACGTTTGCGGCCACCGACGTGAACGGCAAGCCAGTAGCCAAGAGCTGGACGTTCTCGGTGGCGGCGCCCACGCCGAGCGGGCCGCCCGCCCTCAGCGTGCTCTCGCCATCGCCGGGCGGTACCGTGCGGGGCAGCTTCCACATCAAGGGAGTGACCCGCGCGAAAGCGACGGTGCGCGTCACGGTCAGCCTGCAGTCGACGATGCTGTTCGTCACCACCGAGAGCAAGAAACTCGACCTCACCACCACGGCCGATGCCAGCGGCAATTTCGACCTTCTCGTCGATGAGAAGCAGCTTGAAAAATCGACCTCGTTATCGCTGGAGATCGTCGCGGTGGACCATGAGGGTCAAGAGAGTCCGCCGGTCAAACTGAGCGTCAAGCGATCTTGAGATCTCTTTTCGCGTTATTGCTCGTCGTGCCGTAAGGCGAAGCTACTTGTGTCGCGCGCCACTAAGCGTCCGGCGTGGTGTTGCCCATGATCCGGTAGCGCACCAGGTGCTTCACCGTGGCCGCGCACTCGCGCAGGGAATACCACGCGCGCAGGCGCGGCCAGGTGTAGGCCGGTCCCTCGAAGACCGGCGCGGGATATCCCGCGATGCCCAGATCCTGACAGATCATCAAGCAGCGTCGCACGTGAAACGGGTCTGTGCTGACCAGACATGAAGTCCAGCCACGCGCGCGCATCACTTCTCGCGCGTGGTAGAAATTGCCGTAGGTCGTGTGCGACCGCGTCTCCACGAAGAGGCGATCGGCGGGCGCGCCAAGGGTGATCGCGTAGTCGCGCGCGGCCTCGGACTCGACCGGGCCGGTCACTCCCTGGCCGCCGGTGAAGATGACCCCGTGCGCTCGCCCCTCCTTGAGAAGGGCGACGGCGTGGGCAACGCGGGCGGCCAGGACGTGCGCCGGTCGACCGTCCTCGTGCACTTTCGCGCCGGGCACCACGACGCAATCCGCCCGGGTGCCTTCATCGGGCGGCACGGCGAGCACCATCCACGCGACGGGCAACCCCACCAGGAGCCCGACCGCCACCGCCAGCATCCCCGCGCGGCGCAAAATCGGCCTGACGCGCTCAGAGATCCGCATCGCACCGTCTCCGGGCTTCCGCGAGCGCGTCGCGGTACGCGCTCAGGCCGGGATCCCGGCGCACGGCCTCCTCGAAGCGCTCTACCGCCAGCCAGGGACGGCTCACGGCCAGCTCCAG
>VGFD01000554.1 GCA_016868975.1 Armatimonadota bacterium
AATCTCGCCCTTGTTTGCGAAAATCCCCTTGAAGGTGGCGCTGACGGCCGCGTCAAGATCCGCGTCGGGAAACACGATCTGGGGAGATTTTCCGCCCAGCTCCAGCGACAGGCGTTTCAAGTTGCTGTCGCCGCTGGCGTGCAACAGGGCGCGCGCCACTTCGACGCTGCCCGTGAAGGCCAGCTTGTCTACGTCCATGTGGCGGGCCAGCGCCAGGCCGGCTTCCTCACCGGTGCCGGTGACCACGTTGAGCACGCCGTCCGGCAAGCCGGCTTCGCGGGCCAGCGCCCCCAGGCGCAGCGCGGTCAGCGGGGTGAGCGCGGACGGCTTGAGCACCACGGTGTTGCCCGCGGCCAGGGCCGGCGCGACCTTCCACGAGGCCAGCAGGAGCGGGTAGTTCCAGGCCACGATGGCGGCCACCACGCCCATCGGCTCGCGCAGCGTGTAATTTAAATAGGGCCCGTCGACGGGGATGGTCTCGCCCTGGATCTTGCGCGCCCAGCCGGCCATGTAGTGGAAAATATCCCACGAGGGAGGAAGGTCGCCGCGGTGCGCCTCGCTCACCGTCTTGCCGTTCTGCAGCGACTCGACCAGCGCCAGCTCGTCTTTGTGGCGCTCGATGAGATCGCCCAGGCGGAACAGGATCTTCTCGCGCAGAGATGCGTTCATGCGCGGCCACGGTCCGTCCTCGAACGCCCTGCGCGCCGCGCCCACGGCTCGGTCCACGTCGGCTTCCGTGCCCCGCGCCACCGTGGTCAGGATCTCGCCGGTTGCGGGATTTTCAACTTCGATCTGAGCAGGCGTTTCGACCAGGGCACCGTCAATCAGCAATCTCCCCGGCGTGCGGGCAACTTCGGGAACCGCGGTGGCGAGCGACATTGGGGTTCCTCCTGGAAAGTGAAAGGCGGAGGATTCGCGCAACCCGGTTGCCTTCCTCTATTCCTGCGGATAAGCGAACTGAAACTCCACCTGGTCGGTGGCCGGAGAGTACACCATGTCGCCTTTCTCAAATTTCTGGCGGATCTCGCCGCCGAACCTGCTTTCGTCGCCAGTGGGCAGCCCGTAGCGCTCCGGCGCGCTGGCGCGGAGCAGGTATTCGGCGGCAATCGCGCCCTGCATGAGGTACGCGTCCTCATCCTGGGGCCGCTTGGTGAGCGCCTTCAGCGTTGCGTCCGGGGTGTTGAGCACCATGATGTGGCCGCCGGAGGGGATCGCCACCGGCGGGCCGCTGGGAATTCCGAGCAGCCCCTCGCCGCCGTTGCGCCGCCAGGCCTGGGCGAAGGCGGCTGGAGACGCATCTCGGGCCGCGTACTCCACCGAGCGCAGCAGGCTGTCCTTGAGATTGTCCACGGTCAGCGGCCCCGCGGCGCGCATCTCCTCCGCGGTGGGCTTGCGGCGCAGCACGTCGCGGTACACGTCCTCGATCTGGCTTCGGGTAAGCAACACCGCGGCCTTGAACCGGGCAACCTCCAGGTTGAGCAGCTTGCCGAACACCAGGTCGCACGCCTCGCGGCTGCGGAGCAGCGCCCCGTGCCAATCCTGGTACACGACGGTGACCGGCGGCCGCTCGTGGTATCTGGTCTCGACGGGCCTGGGGCGCAGGTCCTTGAACGGCGTCTCGATCAGCGTGGCCGCGGCGAAGGTGGCGGACGCGTAGGGGATCGCCGAGGCGCGCAGCTTCACCGCGCCGACCGCGGGGAGCGTCATCTGGACGAGAACGTCGGTTTCACTCAACGATCGCGGCACCACTACGTTGAAGGCCGGCAGGATGGCGCCCGGATCCTGGGAATATCCGGCCCGCAGGTCCTTATCCGCATCCCATGGGATATAGGGGTTGGCCGGGATGCCGCGATGCGGGACATCCAGATAAATCAGCCGCATATTCCGAAAATCCCGGCCGCTGGCGGATAATTTGGAGGCCAGCGCTTTCCAGGTAAACGCCTTTGCGATCAGGCCGCCCTTGCCGTGACCCACCAGGGTGAGCTGGCGCTCCACGAATTCTTCCCGGCGCGCCATGATCAGCCGCGCCAGATCGGCCACCGCCGTGTCGAGCGGCAGCGAGGTGTCGTATTCGTAGGTGTAGACGCGGTGGGGGTGCATGCGTTCGTCGTCGTGTGTCTTCAAGCGCTTCAGCCAGGTGGACCAGGCGCCGGACGTGGCGCCCACGTCGTGGATCAGGATGACGTTGTCAGCTTTGCTGCTGGCCTTTCTGGTTTCCAGCAGCAGCCCGGGCGCGGTGATCCGCTGCGGGCCGGTTTCTTGCGCGGATGCGGCTTGCACGCACATCGCGAAAATCAGGGCGACGAAGAATATTCTCAGGGCAGCATGACAAACGCCGCGGTGAGCACGCCGGCCACCGCCACGCCGGTCAGGCGGATGCGGATGGCCTTGGCGCGCAGACCCGCGCGAATGTCTTCCTCCTGGATGCTCTGGGGGCCGTCGGCCGTGTCACGCGCGCCGCGCATGGCGAGGCGCACTCAAGTTTTCTCCCGCGCCTGCATCAAGGCGAATACCCCGACGTACAGCGGGGGAAAAACCGCGGTGCGCCACCAGTGCGGGATGCTCACGTCGTAGAGCGGCCAGGTCATGAACAGGGCCGCGCAGAGTGCCGCGACGCCAATGGTGGCGCGAAAGCGGACGCCCTTGTCGTCAATGTTGCGGACGCAGAATCCTGGTTCCATGCTGGAAAGGTTCTATGCCGCTCCGATCATCTCCCCCAGCGTCTCCTCTGCAAGCGGTGGCGTCCGGTATGCAGGCTAGTTGTGAACTGGCCAGTCAGTGTCCGGCTCGCGCCGATGGAACAAGACGGGGATCTGGCCCGACTGGCGCTCATTGCCGGTGACCTTCAGATCGCGTCCCCGTAAATCCGTGCCGCCGAGCAGTCCGGGGACGCGGCCCACCGCGTACTGCATCCAGTCCCGCGCCCAGAGCGTGTTGCCGCGCCGTGGCGCCTGTCCCGCCTTCAAGCCTTCCTCGATCAACGCGAAGGTGAGCAGCCCGTGGCCGATGGGACGGTCTCCGATCTGCCACGTTTCCTGGGCGGTCTGCGCGCTCTGCGAGGCGGCCAGCAGGTCCATTCCCTTCTCCCAGGCAAGCTGCACCAGGCCGCGGGCGTTGAGCGGCCCGCGACGCCAGTCGTCGGAGGCCAGCGCCTGCCCGGAGTGGCATGCGTCGAGGATGAGCGCGACGTGGCGCGCCTGCACCGGGAGCAGCAAGCGCTCCAGGTCGGCGTCCGAGATTCTTCCCATGTCCTGGGGAATGAGCACGAAGCGGCCGCCCTCCAGCACGCCGTGGCCGGAATAAAGGATCACCACGGTATCCTCGGGCTGCGATTCGACGGCCAGCGCCTCAAGCGCCTTGAGGATGCCTTCGCGAGTGGCCCCCGCGTCCAGCAGCGTCCGCACTTGGATGGCGTCGGGCGCGAACGGCAGGCTGCCGCGCAGGGCGTCCGCCGTGTCGGTGGCGTCCGCGACGGCGAATTTGAGGGCGTGGGTCGCATCGCGATATGCATTGATCCCGATGCACAGCACATGGGCCTGGGGAGCGCGCGCGAGGCTGCGGTCGCCCCCCATGCGCGCCACAGCGTCAACGCTTTTAACGTTGTCGGCGTTGAAGGCGTACGCTGTGAGGACGTTGTCGCCGGCCACGGCGGTGATCCTGGCGGTCACCAGGGGTTTCGTGATCGCGCCGGCCCAGCGCGCGGCCAGGACGCCGTTGCGGTACAGGCGGAGGTCGCGCGCGCCGCGGCTGACGCGGATGACGACCTA
>VGFD01000555.1 GCA_016868975.1 Armatimonadota bacterium
CCGCTGGTCAACGAGATCACCACGCCCGATCACGAGCACGCGGTCAAAGCCTATCGAGAGGCTGCCGCGCGCACCTCGGAAATGGACCGCATGAACGCCGAGCGCCGCAAGACCGGCGTATTTACCGGCGCGCACGCGGTCAATCCCATGAACCAGGAATTGATTCCCATCTGGGTGGCCGACTACGTGCTGATGGGCTACGGCACCGGCGCGATCATGTGCGTGCCGGCCCACGATCAGCGCGACTTTGAGTTCGCCAGGCAGTTCGACCTGCCCATCCGCCTCGTGTATAAGCCGTTTGACGGCACGACCGAGGCGACGATGACCCAGGCGCTCCCGCACGAGGGCATCGAGGTCATCAATTCCGGTCCGTTTAACGGAATGGCGGCCGGCCCGGAAGTCATTCCGGCGTATATCCGTTATCTCGAAGAGCACCATCTGGGTACTGAGAAAATCAACTTCCGCCTGCGCGACTGGCTCATCTCGCGTCAGCGCTACTGGGGCGCGCCGATTCCCATCATCCACTGCCCCAAGGACGGCGAAGTTGCGGTCCCCGAGGATCAACTGCCGGTGGAGTTGCCGGACGTCGAGCGCTACGAGCCGTCCGGCACCGGGGAATCGCCGCTGGCAAACATCGCGTCGTACGTCAACGTGCCCTGCCCGAAGTGCGGCGGTCCGGCCCGCCGCGAAACCGACACCATGGGCGGCTTCGCTTGCTCCTCATGGTATTTTCTGCGTTTCGCGGATCCGCACAACAACGTCGAGGCGTTCTTGAAGCCCAAGGTCGACTACTGGCTGCCGGTCGACCTTTACGTGGGCGGCGCCGAGCACGCGGTAATGCATCTTTTGTACGCGCGCTTCTGGACGAAGGCCATGTACGACGGCCGGCTCATCAATTTCCACGAGCCGTTCCAGACGCTGCGCAATCAGGGCATGCTGCTCAATCTCACGCCGGGCCGCGCGCCTGAAAAGGGGGAAAACACCGACGTCGAGGACGAGAGCGTCATCGACTGGATCCAGCTCAAGCCCGAGGAGCGCGACGCCTATCCGGAGGAAAAGAAAATCTACCGCTGGGTGAAGATGTCCAAGTCCTACGGCAACGTGGTGACGCCGGACGAGATGGTGGAGCAGTTCGGCGCCGACGTGCTGCGCGTCTACGAGTTGTTCGTGGCGCCGTTCGAAGAGGCCATCCAGTGGAGCACCCAGGGCATGGCCGGCGCCAGCCGCTGGGTGGATCGAATTTGGAGGCTGTTCCGCGATTTCACCCCGCAATACGATTTAAACTGGCGCGATCAGATCGGTGTCGCGACGGACGAAACCAGTATGAAAATCCGCCGAAAGCTGCACCAGACGCTGCGCAAGCTTGGCGAGGACCTCGCCCACTTCCGCTTCAACGTCGGCATCGCCGCCATGATGGAGCTGACCAATGAGGTCTACGCCGGCAAGGCGCACGCCCATCCCGCGGTGATGAGCGAGGTGCTGGAAACCATGGCGCTGATGCTGGGTCCCATCACGCCGCACATGGCGGACGAGTTGTGGGAGCGCCTGGGCAAGAAGGGTTTTCTCTACCAGGAGACCTGGCCGACGTTTGACCCCGAGGTCGCCGCCGATCCCACCATCGAGGTGCCGGTCCAGGTAAACGGGAAATTGCGCGACCGGCTGAGCGTCCCCTCTGACGTTGCGGACGCGGCCCTCGAAGCGCTCGCCCTCGGCAGCGAGAAGGTAAAGGCCGCCCTGGAAGGCCGCGCGCCGAAAAAGGTGATCGTGGTGAAAGGCCGCCTGGTGAATATCGTGGGTTAATCCGCAGCCTTTCGCGCTGGCCACCCGCCCGGGTCCGGCTGGGACAGCGTGTTGGCCCGCGGCTTGGGATTGCCCAGGTAGAACACCGCGCCGAAAATGTAATTTCTCACCGGCGAGGTGGAGTTCAGTCCGAAGTCCACCGCGAATGAGAGATTCAAGGCCGGGCCCACCTGATAATTCACAGCGTGCAAGGTGGAAACTACCGTGGGAGAAGACGGCCCGGCCGGGCCGAAGCGGTAGATCTCCGCGCTGTAGGTGAGATTTTTAGTGATCGGGATGGCCAGTGCCGCCGACTGGTTGAACTGGAAACGCCGCGTGTCTCCGGGAATTCCCAGGCTGCTGCCCCACAGATTTACGTCCAACTCGACGTCACCCAGCCAGCGGGTGTAGTAATAATTCAGATTGTAGTCGGACATCCCCGAGTTGATGGCGTTCGCCGAGCCGGTCGGCAGGCCCCACTCCACTGAGACCGCCTGCGCCGAATTCGTCCCCGGGTAGGGTGGCGCAATCAAGTACTTGATGCCCAGCGTGGGCGACCCGAAACCAGTTTCGGTGAAGCCGCATCCCGACACGCTGGAAATGGTGTTGCTGTAGCCGTATGCCATCCATCGCGGGTCCCAGGTGTACTTCACCAGCACCGAAACGGCGCGGCTGGTGAAGCCGTCCTGCAGCGAATAGGTCGGGAATATCTCAAACTCCGGAATGCCGACGTTGGTCAGCGTGGCCGGGTTGGTCACCGTGGGCCCGTAGGCGTTCGTCTCCGGGAGCGAGTATTCCGGCTCGGCGTCCTGGGCCACTGCGGCCGAGAACGACAGTATGGAAAACAGCACCAGACAAAGCAGGCAGCGGAGCATCCATTATCCCCAGATAATCGGAGACCTCTGGACGACCGTGCCATCGGCGCCCGGCACGTGGGCCACGTTCAGGTAGCCCATGCCGTGCTCGTCGATGTGCGACGAGCCGATGTTACCGGAGTCAAAGGACAACGCGCCGCCGGCCACGGCCACCTTGAGGTGGTCCTTGATGTCTTCGACTTCCCTCGGAGTCACGTCGTCGAAGTATGTGGCCAGCAATTTGGCTTCCTTGTCGAAAACCACCTGCAAGCCGCCGTTGGTGCGCATGCGCGATCCTTCAAGGGTGCCGTAGTCCGGGCCCTCAAGATCGATGTCCTTGTGGAAGGTGTACTGGAGGAAGGTCTCGCCGCGCCGGTTGGTGTGCGTGCCGGCGAACTCCAGCCTGGTCTCGCCCACGCCCAGCGCCCCTCGGTTGGCCTCCAGGAATTTCTTCGCGTCCTCCTCGTCCTGCACCGAGGGCGGGTCGAGCGTGAGCTGGGGCAGCGCGGCTTCGCGCTTGTCGTGCTCCGCGACGTCCTCGGCGGTGAGGATCTTGCGATTCTTGAAGACGGTTTCCAGCAGCGCGCGATTCTTGCCGCCGTTGTCCACCGCGTCGGCCTTGATCATGGCCAGCGCCTGCTCGCGGTAAGAAGTGTCGCCCACCGGCGCGAACTCGACACCGCGGAACAGCAGGCGGCCGCACAGGTCGCGAGCCTGGGTGACGTTTTGCTTGAAGGTGCGGCTGGTGTCCTTGGCGGCCTCCAGATATGCGGCGTTGAACAGGTCGTAGAACGCGCCGGTGAAGAGGTTTGAGTAGGCGTGCGGTTCCTGGCCCAGCTTGCCGTTCGGATCGCTCTTGTCATAGTACGGGTAGAAGTGCTGGTCGGCGTATTTATGATTGTTGATCGCCTGGCGCAGCGCGTCCGTCTTGGGGCGGTTGGTCATGTTGGAGATGCTGATGCCGAGCTGCTCGGCCGTGCGCGACACCACGTTGGGCTTGGTGAGATCGCCCTTCGTCTCCGCCTGGAGCTGGTCGATCACCGCGTCGTCGTGCAGCGACGCGAGCAGCGCGGTCATGTCCCCGAACGACTCGTGGAAGCCGCCGGCCGATACCGACAGCGAGCCCAGGT
>VGFD01000556.1 GCA_016868975.1 Armatimonadota bacterium
GAGAGGACCCTCACCGAGCGTCAGAAGCGGCGCATTCGGGACGCTGCATGGCGCCGCCAGCCACGCTCGACAGCGCCTGGTCCGATGCTGGAAGCGCTGGCCACCATGCTGGTTTCGCCTCGATGAGCATCCGCGCGGCCGCGGCCATTTACCTGATCATGGCAGTGCTGGCAACCTGGCCAGTTCCCCTCCTGCTGAGCACGCACTGCTGGGGAGATGGGCGCGCGGTCTGGGAGAATCTCTGGCTCATGGGCTGGTTCCACGACCAGATCGCCCAGCTCCGGACGGATTTCCACACGCCGCTGTTGTTTTTTCCGGATGGGTTTGACGTGGAAAATTACCGCGCCTTGCTCCCGCCGTTGCTCGGCGCTCCCCTGCTCTTCATCCTGCCGGTTCCAGCGGCGCACGCGGTGCTTGTGTGGCTCTCACTGACGGGCCCTGCGCTGGCGCTCTTCGCACTGGCCGACTGGCGCGAGAAGAGTGCCTGGGCCGCGCTGATCGGCGGCGCGCTTTACGGTTTTCACGCCCTGGCGTGGTCGCAGCTTGCCACCGGTGCCCTGCAGCCGATCGCGGCCATCGGCCCGCCTCTTGTTGTCCTGTGGGTGTCGCAGTGGCGCGGGGGCGCGGGACGGTCCCGGCTCGCCGCCGCTGGAGGCGCGCTGGTTCTCACAATCCTGGGGAGTCTCACGGCGGAGGTTCCCTCAGCGGCCCGGTGGACGGGCGTCCTCTCCGAGGACTTGATGGAGGGGACGGGACCCGGCTTTCAGATGCTCTTGCTTTCCGCCGTCGGCATCGTGCTGCATGGGCGCCGCGAGTGGGGATGGCTTCTTACACTCGCGCTCTTCGTGGGCCTCTCCACGACTTCGTGGTCCACGCTGCTGCCTGGCCGGCTTGCAGACACCGTGGCACTGATGGCCGCGGCAGTCTTGTCCGCGGCGGGCGTAGCTGCCCTGCTCGAACGGGTGCGCGCCCGTCCGCTGGTGCCCGTGCTCGCGGTCGGCCTGCTGGCGACGATCTTCCTGGTGCGCTGGGTGGTGTGCTCACCTGACCGCGCGGCCGTAGTGACCGACGCGCGGGTACCGGCCTTCTACGCATCACTGGCCGGTTCGACGTCAGCGCTCATCGAACTGCCCTGGCGTGCAGGTGAGGCACGGCGCCAGTATTACCAGCGCGTGCACGGTCGTCCACTGCTGAACGGACCCCTTTACTTGTCTGGCGCACCCGACGTGGCCGGGCACGTAAAGCGCCATCCCCTGCTCGCCAGCATCTTGCAGGGCGCGCGCGCGCGCGGCGTCGCTCTCGAGCCCACCTGGCGGCGGGACATTGACATGCTGCGCGGGGCCGGGTTTGCCACCATCGTGCTCCCCACTGAATTTCCGCGCCAGTCCAGGTCCCCAAACGAGGAGATGTGGAGCGAAGTCTACCTTTCCCTGTTGGAATCCCTGTTCGGCATCCCGCGCCAGGCACCCGGCGCTTTGCTGTTCAATCTCTCCAGCAGCGGCCGGACCCAGCGCCAGGTGGCTTTCTCGGCACTTGACTTCCCCGGGGATTTCGCCCGTCGAGGCCGCCCGGTGGGAATCCCACCCGATCGCCCGCTCTCCTGGACGGTTCCCCGCTTCCGCTTGCATCGCATCGCGTTCTGGTGTCTCGCCGAGCCAGGCACCCGCGCCCTCTGCGTGACGTTTCACTCCAGCGCCGGAAGCGTTTCCAGGATCGTAAAGCTGTCCTCGGAACACTGGACACGCCAGGTGATCTCCGCACAGGATCTCGACCTGCCCCCCACCGCCCGGTTCAACCGTGTGTCCTTCTCAGCCGTCGGCGACAGGGTCGCGGAAGTATCCCTGTCGGAAATTCAGCTGCTGGCCCAGGAGTAGGGTCCTCCCACAGGTCGCCGCTGGCCGCCGGATCAGCACGTGGCCCGCGTGAAACATTTAAAATTTGTTTCACGACCAATGTATGGAATTTCGGTTCCCGGCGCGGGAATCCGGGCGCGACATGGATCACGTCGCGCGCCGGTCAAGATTTCACAAGAAACGGAATCCTCATGGCCTGCCTCCGTTGAATGGCTTCACTGAGCCGTTTCGTCAGGTGGAAGCCATACATAATGTGTCTGGACTTCCCACCGCCGAAATGATAAAAGAATGTGTATGGGAATTTGGGCCCAGGGAGACCCGCTGCGCGGGTCGGGGGAGGATTGAGACAATGCTGGTTACCATGAAGCGTTCCGAAGTCGAGGCACTGGTGCGTGACGCGGTGTTGCGCATCGCCGAGGGCAAGCGGAAAATTCATCCACGAGACGAGTTCATTGCCGATCTGGGTTTCGATTCGATACGCATCGTGGCGTTGTCGATCGCGCTCGAGGAGGCCTTTGGCCGTCCCCTTCTTCTCAGCGACTGGCTGAGCAGCGGACCTGAAGCCACGCGGCTGAACGTCCGGTCGCTGTATGACTAAGTCTGGACCGTGGTCAGCCTCGACCCGTGAAACCGCTGCGGGTACGGCGCACGCAGGGCGTTTTATTGCTCACGCTCGACACGCCGGGCAGTCCGGTGAATATTTTCGACGTGCCGGCCGCCCGCCAGGTGGTGGAGGCCATGGAGCAGGCGGAACGGGACGGCACGCGCGCCGTCGTCTTCCAGAGCGCGAAGCCGGATAGTTTTTTGAACGGGGCACGCTTGATGTCGCTCTACTCCGCGGGAAAATCTCCGCACACCAGCCAGGACCTCGGCCTGCTCAGCGCGGCCTACGAGGCGGTGCGGAATTCGCGCGTGTTGACCGTTGCCGCCATCCGCGGGAACTGTTACGGCTGCGGCCTGGAATTTGCGCTGACCTGCAAGGCGCGCGTCGCGGCGGACACCCGCGACACCCACTTTTATCTGACCGAGCTGAAGGATTACCTCCTGTTGCCGGCGTTCGGATCGATGCGCGCGCTCCCCCCCGCTGGTCGGCTTGCGCGGCGCGGTGGACCTGCTCATCGACGGCCAGAAGTGGTCCGCGCCGCAGGCCTTTGAGCGCGGCCTGGTGGACGCCGTGGTCCCGGATGCGGATTTCGATCGCGAAGTGCTGCACTGGGCGCGCGGACAGCGGTCCGTCACGCGGGTCGCGTCGCCGGTGGTTGAGGCGGGCTTCGTGGACGCGACGCGGCGGCGCATCGCGGATTTTCCGCCGGCCTATCGGCGCATGTACGCCGATTGCCTGGACGTGATGCTGGGCGCCAGCCCGACCGTGCGCTTCGCGCGCCACGTGGCGGCGCCGCGGGTGAAGCGGGCGGCTTCGTTCTTTTTTGTGCGCCAGATGGCCTACGCGATGGCGCGGGGAGCGGCGCCGACGCCGTCCCAGACGCGGGTGCACGTGGCCGACGGCGACCCGGTGGTGCGTGAATTTGCCGCCGATTTGATGCGGCATCCGCTGCGCGGACTGGTGGTGCACAACGGGGCTGTCGCGAAGGACGCGGATTATTCGCTGGGTGAATTTCCGGGGACCGAGGGAGCGCTTGCGGTGACGCGACAATTTGTGCGGGCGCCGCTGGAGGGGCCGGCTTCGATGGTGCTCTGGCTGGCGCCGGGCCGACGATTTTTCGAGCTGGCCACGCGCAATCCCGAGCAGGCGCGGGAGACCTATCACTGGCTGTCGCGGGCGGGATGCACGGGTATCGTGTCGCGCCCGGACGACGGGTTCGTGGCCGAAAAATGGCTGCGCGCGTTCAACGCTCCCCAGGAGGCGTGGCGCGGCGACCTGGTCACGGTGCACGCGACGCTGCA
>VGFD01000557.1 GCA_016868975.1 Armatimonadota bacterium
TGCGCATCTCGGTTGAGCTCATCCTCAGCCTGCTGGCGCAAGGGGAGACAACCGCGGCGCTACTCGAGGACTACCCAGGGCTGGAGCCGGACGACATCCGCGCGTCCATTGCCTATGCTCACGCCGTAGTGGCACACGATACGCTGGATGCCATCCGCGCCGTTAATCAGTGAAGTTCTTTGTGGACCGATGTGCGGGACGACGTCTGGCGGAATGGCTTCGTGCGGAAGGGCACGACGTGGTTTGCGCCTGGGAAAGGGGTGAGGATCCAGGCGACCTGGACTTGTTGGAGATGGCGCACAGCGAGGGCCGCGTCCTCGTCACCATCGACCAGGACTTCGGTCACCTGATATTCGCCGGGGGTACTTCGCACTCCGGCGTCGTTCGCTTGCCCGACGTGTCGGCCGGACGCAGGATCGAATTGATGCGGGATGTCATGGCGCGCCATGAAAAAGACCTTGAGACGGGCTCCATCATCACCGTACGCTCCATGGTTGGATTGTATCACACGGAGAGCGGCAGCCCGGCTCAGTCGACGGACGAGCCCGGCCGGTGGCTCTCCGTCGCGCGGCCATGGTGGCATGAGAATGAGAACAAAGCCTTGCCAAAGTGTTGCCCGGATGTGAACTCCGTACTACGACGTCGCCAGCGACTTCCAGTTAACCCAGCGCTTCAGGGTGTCCCAGGTCAGCTCGCGGCGGCGAATCAGCTCCAGGGCCAGCAGGCCGAGTTTCGCCGCGTTGAGGAACTGGGCGGCGGCGTAAACCGGCCAGGGGTGCTCCATGAGCCACTTGCGGTGTGACAGCCAGCGGATGAAGGGAATCGGCAGAAAATCCTTGCTGAGCAGCGTGATAATGGACAGCCAGAAAACGTCTTCCTTGGGACGCGGCCAGGAGAGGTCCACGCGGAACTGCTTGAGGCACTTGTCATTTTCGCCTTCCACGTCGGCCGGCGTGATCAAGCCCTGCTTGAGGAAATTATCGGTAACGTCGCACGAAGGCCAGTACGACAGCGAGAACAAATAAAGATCATAGGGCCGCGGCAGCTCGCACAAGAATTCGAAGAAGTCCCGCTTGTCCTGCGGCGTGGAAATCGGGTCGTCCATCAGGATCTGGTAGCATGGGCGCACTCCGATGCGCTTGATGGCGTGCGCCGCCTCCAGCACCTTCTCGTTGGACACGTTGCGGTTGAAGATCGCCTTGTTGATGGTGTCCAGGTTCTGGATGCCCATCATCACCGTGGCCATGCCGGCCTTTTTCAATTTGCGCAGCAGGTCTTCGTTGACCACCCGTGGATCGGTGAGAAATTCGAAGGGGATCCCCACTTCCTTCGGATAGATCTCGCAGAAACGGTCGACCCACTCTTCCTCCAACATGAACAATTCGTCGTCGAAGCGGATGCGGCGCAGATTCTTGAACGCCTTGACCGCGTATTTCGCCTCTTCCACGACTTTTTCCGGGCTCATGGCCCGGTAGAATTTTCCCTTGCCCCTGTACACCTTGCGCAGCGCGTTGATGTCGCAGAACGAGCAGTTGAACAGACATCCCCGCGCGCTCAGCATCAAGTACGAGGTCTGGGTGGCGTACGGGTCGCCCGGGATGATCTTGTCGTCCTCGACCCAGTACTTGTCATGGTGGCTGTGGAAGTCACGGAAAGGCAGGCTGTCGAGATCCTCCTCCAGCATGCGGACCGGATTGCGGATGACCTGCCCGTCGCGGTGCAGCCACACGCTGGGCACCTCGGCGATGTCCTCGCCTCGGGTGATCTTGTCGAACAACTCGACGATGACCCGCTCGGCCTCACCCACCACGATCAGGTCGGCGTGCGGGATGCACTGCTCGGGCGCCATGGTGACGTGCATCCCGCCCCACATCACGGGGAGGCCCAGGTCGTCCTGGATGCGCTTGGAGATCGCCTTGCAGACCTTGTAGTAGCCGCCGGCGCGGAGCGAGATCCCCACCAGGGTGACGCCGCGCTCCTTGAGAATTTTCAGGACGTGAAGGACCTCCGCCTCGGTGGGCCACACGAAGCGCGCGTGGTAGTAGTCCTTCAGATAGATCTCGACCACCTCGTAGCCTTGCTCGCGGAGGATGGACGAGAGGAACCGGACCCCGTTGTTCTCAACAACATACAGGGAGATCAGGCCGAACACCGGTTTGCCGGACAGGCGGGGCGTGGAACGCGCCGTCTCGGCCCCGGGAACCGTAAACATGCGTGAATTCTATCAAAGGCAGGGAGTGGCTTTCAACCGTGACGATTCGCCCCATTCGCGACGACCGGCTGGTCATGGGCTGGACCGTGGCCCTCATGTGCTACAACGAGGAGGCAACCCTGGCTGAAGCCACGCGCCGCACCGTGCGCGTCATGCGCCGACTGGGGCTGCCCTATGAAATCCTCATTGTCGACGACGGCTCGCGGGATGCCTCCGCCCGGGTGGCCACCGATCTTGCCGCCGAATTCCCCGAGATCCGCCTGATTGCCCACAAGCGCAACCGCGGTGTGGGAGCGGTGCTGGGGACGTCCTATCGGGAGGCGCGGGGGGACTTCGTGGTGGCGCTCCCCGCCGATCTGCAAATGGCGCCGGAGGACCTGCCGGCCGCCATGCGCCTGATGCCGGACGCCGACGTTGTGGAGATCCTCCGCTTGAAGCGGCAGGACACGTGGCTGCGCAAAGTGGTGTCCCTGGTGGACCGCACCCTGACCGGGATGCTGTTCGGCGTGTGGAACCGCGACCTGCACTGGGTGAAGCTTTACCGCCGCGCCTTCCTCCAGGACGTGCAGATGACGTGCCGCACCCCGGTGGCCGACACCGAGGTGCTCATCCAGGCGCGCGAGCGCGGCGCCCGGGTGGTGCAGGTGACGCTTCCCCACCATCCCCGCCGACGCGGACGGAGTCGCGCGGCCGGGCTGGTGGGTGTGGTGATTTCCGCCGTCGAGCTGCTCTGGTTGTGGGTCCGCTCGCGGCGCGGGAAAATCTAGCGCTGGCCGACCGGGACGGGGATCAGCGACTCCACCTGGGCCGCCACCGAAAGGATGAGGGCTTCCGCTTCCGGCGGGCCGACCACCTGAACCGACTGTGGCAGTCCGTCCGCCCCGATCCCCGTGGGGATCGACGCGCAGGGCAGCGCCGCGAGATTCCAGGGCGGCGTGTGCGGCATGAACCGGGTGGCCGTCATCAGGGTGGCCAGGGCGCCCTTTCCCCGGGTCGCGCCGACCCCGGGTCGCGCCGACCGGCAGGGGCGGGCGGGCCAGCGTGGGGAGCAGGAGCAGGTCATAGCGCGACAGCCAGGCCAGAAAGTGGTCGCGCCAGGCCCGCGCGTCGGCCGGTCGCGGCGGCGCCCAGCGGCGCAGGAGAGTTCCCAGCCGCACCAGGGTCCGGTTGCGCGGCTCGATTCGAGACGATTCGAGCGCCTCGGCTTCCAACGATATTCCGGCCAGCCAGCGTTGCGTGAAGGGCAGGGCAAGCAGCATCGGATACGGGGGATCCACTTCTGGCACCTCGTGCCCCGCCGCCCTCAGGCAGGAGGCGGCCGCCTCCACCGTGACTTCCTGCGGGGACACTTCGCCGGCCCGCACCGCGGCGGCAATTCCAACCACACCCATGGGGATTTCCACGCGCTCACCTCCAATGTCAGGGGTCGGCTCGACTCCGGGAGTCATCGCTGGAAAAACTGCCCACGCCGGCCCGGCGGGCCGGCCAGCCCGTAAGGTCCGGCGCCGCCAGGTCCATTGATGTTGCCGGGCACCGCCACCCGC
>VGFD01000558.1 GCA_016868975.1 Armatimonadota bacterium
TACGCGTAGTAACAGAACAGCAAGAACAGCACCAGAAACACGAACAGCCACGCGCCAAACAATCCAACGAAGAACATGCCCATGGCGGCTGATTGCGCGCCGGCGTTTCGGAACACCACGTAGATGATCCCGGTCAGCACCAGAAAGCCAAAGCTGCTCAGGCCCCCAAACACCAGCGCCTGGTAGACGTGAAACCGCACGAAGGGCACTTCCTTTTTAGGCGACATGAACAGCGCAAGCCACACGAGGGGCCAGAAAACGTATGCGGAGCCGGCCCACATCATCTCGTCGAGGTCCAAGGTCCCCGGGATTTCTCGGCCTTCGCTCACCCGTGCTACTCCTGGGCTCAGTCCGGAGGGCGAAAGGGTGCAGCACAGATACGGCGCTCCATGACACAGTGTCCTTGCTTACGTTTGCTCCCTTCCGGGCCTGGACGGGTTCACAATTTACTGTTGCACGGGACCTTATCTATGCTGCACGCTTCCGCCATCGTCGGCGTGCAGGTTTGTTGGTTGGCGGAGAGAGAGGGATTCGAACCCTCGAGGCGGATTTAAAGCCGCCTACTCGATTTCCAATCGAGCGCCTTCGACCAGCTCAGCCATCTCTCCGGGTCGGTACTCGGTTGCTAAGGGACTGTATTGGAAGGTCCAGGGGACTCCCCCCTGGCTCAGTGCCATGTGGCGGAGAGAGAGGGATTCGAACCCCCGAGGCGGTTTTTGACGCCGCCTACCCGATTTCGAGTCGGGCGCATTCAACCAGGCTCTGCCATCTCTCCGAGTGCGCGCACCTTATTCGGTTGTGCCCTCCGACCGCCCTTCCGCGCGGCGCTGCCGGAAAAAATCCTCGATGAGCCGACGGCTTTGCCTGCCGTAAACACCGCCAAACCAGTCGATATGGTGGCTCATGCCGGGATAGTCGGCGAGATCCACCACAGTGCCCGCCGCGCCGCACGCCGGATCGGACGCGCCGTACACGACGCGGGCAATCCGGGCTCCCAGCATGGCGCCCACGCACATCGGGCACGGCTCCAGCGTGACGTACACGGTGGCGCCGTCCAGCCGCCAGTCACCGGCCTGCTTGCAGGCGCGCCGCATGGCGACAATTTCCGCGTGGCCCAGGAAGTCGCGCCGACGCTCACGGTTGTTGGCGGCGCGGCCCAGAACCTTGCCGTCGCGCACCACGAGGGCGCCGACCGGGACTTCACCCCGCGCGCCTGCCCGGGCGGCAAGCCGCAGGGCCACGCGCATAAGCACGCGATCCTGAGGGAGAACGCCTATGCGCACTGGCTCGTTCGCCCTGACGGGCTCTGGCGTGCCCGAGTGGGCTCGAACCACCAACCTTCGGCTTCGGAGACCGACACTCTATCCATTGAGCTACGGGCACGGTTTGCCCACCCTGGTGGGCGCTGGCGGAGAGACTGGGATTCGAACCCAGGGTAGAGATTTATGTCCCTACAAACGCTTAGCAGGCGTTCGCCTTCGACCTCTCGGCCATCTCTCCAAAGAATCCGCCCTGTTCCCCGGGAAGGACGCCTCTTGCCGGCTGCTTCGTTCCCGGAACAGGGCCCCATTCTATCACATGGTTTCTCGAGTTGTCCATAGCATTGAGCCCTCCCTCATACGCCGGCGGCCACCGGAACCGGATCCTTGATGCGGACCGGCATGATCAAGTAGACGTAGTCCTGGTTGGCCACCGGACACACCATCCCCATGCTCAGCGGGTCGTTTAGGTTTACGGCGACTTCCTCGCCCACGAGGTTGGTGAGGGCATCCTGCAAGTAGCGGCCGTTGAAGGCGATGGTGATGGGCTCGCCGTCGAGGCGGGCGGGAACGCGCTCGCAGGCGGCGCCCAGGTCCGGCGTGTTGGAGCGCACGGCGATCTCATTCGCCTCGATGTCGAGCTTGAGGAGTCGCGGCGCGTCCTTCTCCTGGGCCATGATGAGCGCCCGGCGGACCGCCCCCAGGAACTGCTCGCGGTGCACCGTGATGGTGCGGGTGAACGACCTGGGAATGATGGTCTCGCAGTCTGGGAAGCGACCCTCCTCGAGCAGGCGCGCCACCAGCGTCACGCTGCCGAAGCGGAAGAACACCTGGCCCGCCGCCGGGGTGACTTGCAGCGGCTCGGTGGTGTCGTGGAGGAGACGGGTCAGCTCGTTCATTGCGCGCTGCGGGATGATGGCGCGATAGGTCGAGACGCCGGCCTCGGTCACCAGGTGTTTCTGGACGCGCGCCAGACGGCGGCCGTCGGTGGCCACGAAGGTGGCGCGCTCCCCGTCGATCTGGGTAAGCACGCCGGTCAGGATGACCCGCGTCTCTTCCGATGGGGCCACCGCGAACAGCACGCCGCGCACCATCTCGCGGAACAGTTCCTGGGGAAGCACCAGCGTGGGCGCACCCTCGGCCTCGGGAAGCACCGGGAACTCCTCGGCGGACAGCGTGTTGATCTTGAACTCGGACGAGCGCGTGCGCAGCTCAATCTGGGGGCCGGCCAGCGCCAGGCTCACTTCGGCTTCCGGGAGCTGGGTTACGATCTCTTGCAAGAGTCGGGCGGGCGCGGTGAACGCGCCGGGCTCAAGCACGTGGGCGCGCACCTGGCACTCCACCACCATTTCCAGGTCGGTTGCGGAAAAGCGCAGCATGTCTCCCTCGGCCCGCACGAGGATGTGCGACAGGATGGGCAGGGGACTCTTCGGATTCACCGCTTTGGCGGCGGTAACGATGCCATTTTCCATGTCCTTGCGGTCAACAACGACCTTCATGTTCAAAGCGCCTCCTCGGGATCTTGACCCGGTCGCCGGGTCCCAGGGGTTTTACGATGATATAGATCTACTTATTAGTCTCTTTAGTAGGGGGTGTGGGCAGTGGGGATAACCTCCCACATGCTCGATTTCAAGCCAGTTTAAGCCGCTCTTCATGGTGGACAAGCGGGGCCGCGGCGTCCGGATCTTGTCCGCGCGTCCGGATTTGCGCGGCCTCCTGCCCCACGTCGGTCCGGATGGGAGCCTGAGTTGGCCGGTCGTCCCACAAATTGTCCGGACCGTGTTCGCACCCGATTCCGGATAACCTCCGGGCAGGCTGCGGCCGGAGCAGGCGTGCAGCCACTTTGCGGCGACGTGTCCGGTTTGAGCGCCCTGACTGGCTCATGCGCGGTAGTCCTCCAACCGGTGACGGATGGTGTCCACGTTCTCACGGGTGGACGCGTCGTCGGACATGTCGTCCTCGATCTTGCGGATCGCGTGGATGACCGTGGTGTGGTCCTTCTTGTTGAAGTCGTCGGCGATCTGCTTCAACGACGACGTCGTCATCTCGCGGGCCAGGAACATCGCGATCTGGCGGGGCAGCGCGAAGCGTGCGTCGCGTCGGGTACCCACCAGGTCCTCCGACTTGATGCGGAAGTGCTCGCACACCTTGTCCTGGATGGTGCGGATGGTGAGCGCCTTGCCGCGGTCCGGGGGCAGCAGCTGTTGAAGCGCTTCGCCTGCCAGCTGCATGTCGATGGGCCGCCGGTGGGTCGAGGCCTGCGCGATGACGCGAGTCATGGCGCCTTCGAGATCGCGGATGCTGTTTGGGAAGCGCTCCGCGATGAAGGTGATGACGTCGAGCGGCACGTTGACGTGGAACTGTTCCGCGACCTTCTTGCGCAGAATGGCCTCGCGCGTCTCCACGTCCGGGGACTGGATGTCCGCGATAAGGCCCTGGGTGAAGCGCGACCGCAGACGGTCCTCCAACGGGTGCAGCTCATG
>VGFD01000559.1 GCA_016868975.1 Armatimonadota bacterium
TCCGCCTGGAGAGGAGCGTGGCGAAGTACAACCAGCCGCGCGACCGCCTGCAGCTAGGCCACGTGCTGGAGCTGCGCGGGCACGTGGACCGCGCGCGCCGCGCCTATCGTGAATTGTTCGAGCTGATGGCGAAGCTGCGCCGCGTTGACCTGTACCACCCGGCACCGGACGGCCTTCCGCTCCCCCTGTAGGCCCGAACCTGAAAAATTGCGGGCCGACGGTAACAATCTCGCAACATCTGGCACCTCCCGTTTAACCGGAGGGTGTGGTACCCTCTGGGAAACCAATGCTATGGAGTCTGATATCGTGCATATCGCATCTTTTGCCCCCCAGGTTTTCACGCCGCGGCAGGCGCTGCCAAGCGCCGTCTCGCTTCAATCCTCCCCGCTGGACTCGGTCGTGCTCTCGGCAACCGGCAGCCCGCACGCCAACCACTCCGTGCTGAGCCGCATGGCCGGCGCGGCCATCGGCCTCAGCGTGGGCACCAGCGTCGGCGCGTTCGCCGGCTCGATCCTGGGACCACTGGGCATCGGCCTGGGCGCCGTGGTCGGGGGTCTTTACGGGATCGGCACCGGCTGGCACTACGGCTTCGCGACCACCGCCTTCACCTACCTTGGGGCTTCCCTGGGAGCGGGCGCGGGCGGGGTGGCCGGGGGACCGATAGGCGCGCTTGCGGGCGGCCTCATCGGCGGATATCTCGGGTACAAACTGGCCAACTGATGGTGGTACGTGTTGTGTGATGCCGATCACATCCGCTCGAGAGATTTTTACCTGGCGTTCACATTCCGTTAACAATTGCGCCGCGGGTTTTTGAGCGGCTAAAAAATGCCTCCCTATACTGTGAACACAGAGCGCGGGTTGCACCGCAACGTATGGAGGAGGCAATCACAATGGACAGCATCGCAAGTCTCAACGGGCAGAAGGCCCAGGGCTCCTCGGACATCAACGCCTTCGCCGGTCTCGGCGTGGCGGGCCTTTCGGGCCTGGCCGGCAAGGGCGCCAAGAAGAAGCTGGGCCAGCTGCTCCCCCTGATGCAGATGCTTATGAAGCTCATCGGCGGCCAGCAGCAGAACCAGAACCAGAATTGCCAGCAGCCGCCGGGCTGCCACCCGCACGGTAACAACATGTGCAACGCGATGCCTAATTTCGGAATGGGCAACACGTTCAACATCAATTCCGGCAACAACGCGCTGAGCAGCCTCTTTGGCGGCGGCGGCAATGCGCTGGCCCTGGCCGGTGGCGGCAACAACGGGCCGGGCAGCTTCTTTGGCGGCGGCGCCAATGCGCTGGCCATGGCCAGCGGCGGTGGCGCGAATGCGTTCGCCTCGGCGGGGGCGGGCGGCGGCGGCGCGTTCGCGTTCGCCAAGGCCTTCGCCTCGGCTGGCTGCTAGTTTCTCCTCCAGGTCGGCCCGCCACCGACGCAGCGCGGTGGCGGGCCTCATTTACCGCCCGCAGATTTCGCAGTGGAGGTTTCTTTTCATGGACAGCAGCGTGCTCGTCAACGCCATCCGCTCGGCATTTTTTGGAGACTCCGCGGAGCCGCGGGATTTCGGCGAGGTGTCCGCCGGGGCGGTCGCGGCCGTGGCGCGCCGCTGGGCGGAAGGCCGCGTCTCGACGGAGATCATGGCGGCCCGCGCGCTCTCCCTGCGGGAGCGCCTCGACCAGTCGCTCTCCTACATGCGCGCCGATCTTGAAGCGAGCCGCGAGGTCGACGCCGCGCTGCTCGAATACGCACTGGCCGTGCAGAGTGCCACCTCGAGCCTGCAGCGCGCGGTGCGCCGCCTGCACGAGCACGCGCGCGACAACCACGTGGAATATTCCTCCGCGGACGCGGACGCCGTCGAAGTTGCCCGCGACGCGTTGCTCGAGCGCCAGGTGGCCCTCCAGGAATGGCTCGCCGCCGGGGTGAGCACCTGCGCGCGCTGCGGCCATCGCGCCGAGCACGACGACTGGTGCGCGAAGTGCGAGCAGCCGATGATCGTCCCTGCTCCGCCGATCGATGAGGACGGGGTCGAAGCCGTTCCCATGGGCCCCGCGCTGACCGCGGTGTATTTCGCCTGCGAGGCCGTCGCCTCGGGCGCGGCGCCCTTCGATGTGCTGGCCGAAGCGCTGCGCCACGCCGAGGGCGAGCTGGCCGGGGTTGTGGCCCAGATGATTGCGTGCCAGCACCAGCTCGCGGACGATGACGTGGCGCACGCGCTCCAGCACGCCCTGGCTGGAATGCTCGACGGTCTGGCCGGCATCCGCCGCTTCGAGACGACCCGCGTGGTCCGCGATCTCAACGAGGGCTGGGCGCAAATCGCCCACCACGCCCGCGCGCTGCACGTGGAAATGCGCCCGGAGTCCGCGGACGTCGTGGAGTTTCTCGGTTAGCCGTTGAGAATTACGACGCGATCTCCAATCGGGTATTTCTACCCCAATCGCGCTCGGTGGTAGGTTTCGACCAGCTTTATCAGCGGGTCGATGCCCATTTCCCGGCGCAGGTTTTTTTCGCAGCGCTCGAATTGCCGGATCGCCTCCTCCGGGCGCCCGCTGGCGAGGTAGGCCTGCATGGCCACCCAGTGGGATTCCTGGTGGCAGGGGTCGATGTCGAGCACGCGGCCGGCATATTCGAGCGCTTCTTTCGGGCGGCCGGCGTCGAGCGAGACCTCGCTGACCCGGACCATGGCGGATAAGACATTCTGCTCGAGCCGGTTGCGGCGGTCGATGGCCCAGTCCATGTAGCAGCCGTCAAGGTACGGACCGCGGTAGAGAAGCGCCATCCTGCGGAATTGATCGGACGCTTCGGACACGCGTTTCTCCGCGTCGAAGCGCTGCCCGTCCGTCCAGGCGCGCTCCAATTGCTCGGCGTCGTGCCACAGGGGAATTTCCGGGTCAAATTGCAGCGCGTCGCCCACCCGCAAAATATACCGGTTGCGCGACGTCTCGCTTCCCGGGTCGAGCGCCTTGCGCAGCACCGAGGTGGCGTTGTACAGGCTGTTGCGCCCCTTGTCGCCGTCGCCCGGCCAGAATTCCTCGATCAGCCTCTCTTCCGGAACCGGTCGGTCCGCGTGCGCCGCAAGGTAGGCCAGCAGCAGGCGGATTTTTTGCGTGCGAAAGGTTTTTTCCTCAACGCGCTCGTCGCCGCGGTACACCTCCATGGGACCCAGCGCGCAAATTCTCACCAGCGGGAGCTCCGCCCCGGCGCTGGTGGCTTGCAGGGCCACGGTGGCCGCTCGCCGCACGCCCGTGTCCTCGTCCGCGGCCAACCGCTGGAGCGCCGCGCGGGCCAGTTCGCCCGGTATCTCGGCCAGCGCCGCCGCCGCCGCGCGACGCGCCGCCGGGGACAGTCTTCCACCGTCGAGCGCGCGCAATAGATTGCGCGGCGTGTTGCGGGCCAGCCGCTGCGCCGCCTTCGCCGCAACGCCCTGGGGCGCGTCCGCCGCGCGCTGCAAGACCAGCGGCAGCAGCCACCAGGAAGCGTCCGCCAGTTCGGTGGCGTGGCGGCTCTGCAGCAATAATCCGAGCGCAGGGTCGACGTCGCCGCTCGCCCCCAGCCGCGCCATCCCCAGTCGCGCGGCGGCGGACACCACCGGCAGGCGCATTTCTTCGCCCAGCCGAGCGGCTTCCTCGAGCAGGGGCCGCGCGTCGTCGGGGCGCGCCTCGATCAATACCGTCCCCGCTTCGAGCGCGGCGCTGGCCGCCGCGATGGGGCCCAGGCGCCGGGCGCGTCCCACCGCGTCGCCGGCCAGCG
>VGFD01000560.1 GCA_016868975.1 Armatimonadota bacterium
CCAACGATCCGATGGCCCGTCTTCCTGACCATGGGACTGATTTCGTTGATCAAGTCCCCGGAAACGGGCGTGGCCGGGCTGGTCATGGATTTCTTTCTCGAGATGGGGCTGGGCGCCGCCTTCGGATACGGCTTCGGCAGGCTGTCGGTGACGCTGGTGAAGGAAGTGAAACTGCCCGCCGGCGGGCTCTATCCGGTGCTCACCACCGCGCTACTGCTGCTCTGCTACGGCACGACCAGCGCGCTCCACGGCAGTGGCTTCCTGGCCGTGTACGTGGCGGGGATCCTGGTGGGCAACAGCCCCATCCCCCACCGCCGCGAGTTGATGTCGGTGCACGACGGCTTCGCGTGGCTGATGCAGATCGCGATGTTCCTGGTCCTGGGACTGCTGGTCAACCCGCCCGACCTGGACGACGTGGCGGGGGTGGGGCTGGTCGGCGCCGTGATGCTCTGCCTGGTGGCGCGACCCCTCTCGGTGTTTATCGCGCTCGCGCTCACCCGGCTGTCGGCGAAAGAGAAGATCCTCATCTCATGGATGGGCCTGCGTGGCGCCGTCCCCATCATCCTGGCCACCTTCCCCCTGCTCGCGGACGTGGCCCATGCGCAGACGTTTTTCAACGCCACATTCTACATCGTGCTGGTTTCGGTGCTGGTGCAGGGGGCCACCATCCCCTGGCTGGCGCGCCGCCTGGACCTGATGGCCCACAACCGGGAGCGGGAGCATGCGGAGCGGGAGCATGAAGGGGACCACACGGCGACGCGGGTGATCCCTCGCGTGACGCACATGGCGCCGAGTCGTTGTGGCAGCCAGGAAGGCTGCGGATAGGGCCTCTTTGGTCTGAGTCGTTTGCCCGAGGACTATTTTCGCAAATAGTCCATTCAGACTATTTGGAACCATGATCTGCGAAACCGATGTGCATGTCATAGACAAACAAGCAAAACTTCCTGGTGTCGGGGACAAAGCGCACGAAGCGCGCGTCAGCGGAGGGAACGGGAACCCTTCGTGAGGCAAGCCGGGAAGGGCACATACAAGGAGGTCTTATCCAATGAACCCCACTTCCATGGATAGCTCTATGCGCTCAGCCCTGGCCCAGTCTCCTTTCATGAGCCAGGAAAGCGAACCGTCCGGCCTGCGCGACGCCCTCTCGCAGGTGGACTAGTTCCTCAAGGGCGGCGGCGCGGCAGGCGCCAACGCCACCTCGCAGGTCCCCGCGCTGTGCGGCACCTGCGCTCCCGAGGCCCAGGCGGATCCCCTGGCGGGTCTGCTGAGCGGCCCCGCCCGCCTCTTCCAGAAGCTGGGCGTCGATCCCAACAACTACGACATGTCGGTGCAGCGCGACGAGATCCGCTTCAAGCTGCAGATGGACGACGAGCAGATGAGCACCGGCGCCGAGGGCGCCAACAACACGTCGAGCCGCTCGCTCGCCCTCGAGATCAAGATGTCCACCACGCGCGGCACGGTAAACAGCGGCGGGCAGGAGATCAACTTTGAGCAGATGTCGTTCGAGCTCAACTTCTCCTACTCGGAGACGGTTTCCGGCGACCAGGCCGGCAACGCCCGCGACGCGTTCGGCGCGAAGAAGGACGAGTTCATCAAGGCCATCATGGAAGAGCTGGGCAAGCTGGCCGAGCTGGGCTCCGGTGAAGGCGGCCTGGACGCCTCCTCTCCGGAAGCGCTACTCAAGTTTGGTGCGGAGCTGGGTCAGAAGCTGTTCGACCTGATGGACGGCACGATGCAGGTCGCCCAGGAAGAGCCCAAGCGGGCCACCTACGAGGATCCGATGAAGGCCGCCCGCGGCCGCCTGGAGTCGATGCAGCAGGTCGCCGACCTGCTCACCCGGCAGGCCGAGGAAATGGCTCGGGAGCTCGCCGAGAAGCCCGCGGAAGTCGGCGCGCCGCCCAGCCCGTCGAATATCCTGGAGGACGCGCCGCTCAAGGCCGAGCTGGCCGCGCCGGTCGAGGCCTCGGTGGAAGAGCCCGAGGAAAAGCCGGCCGAGAAGCCGGTTGAGAAGCCGAAGGCGCAGCCGAACATGAAGGCGTTCCTGGCCACCCAGCCGCAAGCCGGGGCGACCAGCAGCCTCAACGCGGTGGCGTAATCGGTTAGCGAATTCGTCCCTGGAGGACCCTCGTCAGGTAACCCATTTCCATAGTCTATGCGCTTGCAGGCGGAACGCCAACTCCCGCCGAGCAAGCGTTTCTTTTTTTGCGCGCCAGGCAGCGGTGGGCGGGTCCCGTTTGCCTCCACGCCGTCATGCGCACGACCGGGTCGGGCGGGCCTTGCGGGCGGTGCGAAAGAGCCACAGGTTGGCCATGTACTGCTCGCCGACGTGTATCGGACAGTAGCGGAGCCCGTGCTCGAAGCCGGTTTCGGTGCGCCGCGTCCAGACGATTTGCATGCGCATGTCGACGGTGCGCCGCGGCATTTCCACGCGGCAGAAAATCATGTGGCGGTCCGACAGGTCGTCCGTGCTGAGAATCCGCATGCCGCAGTCGCTGAGGTCGACGGCGGTGGCGTTCTGCTCCACGCCCACCACGTCGATGCGGACCTGGTCGGTAAGACGGCAGGTGTCACGGCGATCGCGGTTGGTGGCCGCGGTGGCGAGGGAGGCCTGCCTCATCGAGGCAAACATGCGGGTGAACAGCGTTGAGATCGGAAATGAAATCGCCAGACTCGACATTTTCGTATTGTGTCCCCTTTCACGGTCCCTCTATCCGCATCATAGGGGCGGCATGTTACGAAAATGAAAACAAGATGCTGCCGATTTGTGAAAGCGTTCGGAGGGCGTGACGCGGGTCACAAGCTAGAAGTCGCCGCCGGATTGGCCGCCGCGCGAGCCGCTGCCGCCCTGCGAGGCCTCTCGGGCGCGCTCGGCGGCTTCCCTCGCCTCCTCGGCACGGCGCTCTTCGGCGCGGCGAGCCTGCTCCGCTCCCTCGCGGGCTTCCTCGGCCTCGCGGCGGCGGCGGTCCTCGGCCTCGCGGCGACGGCGGTCCTCCTCCTCGCGGCGGCGGCGCTCCTCTTCCTCACGGCGGCGGCGCTCCTCTTCCTCGCGGCGGATGCGCTCCTGCTCCTCGCGGATGAGCGACGACTTCTCGTTCTCGAAACGGCTGCGGGCCGACGACACCGCGCTGCTGGCCGCGCCGGACGCGCTCCTCGGCGCGGACACCGCGTCCGACGAAGTGCGCTGCGCGCCGACTCGTACGCCCGTTGATCGGACGACACCGACGACTCGCAGGCGCTCATCAGCGACTCGGCCTCGCTCATCAGCGCGCGCGCCCGCTCGAGGTTGCGCGGCTTGCGCTGCATCTCGCCGCGCGCCTCCTGGCACTTCGACTCGGCCTGCCCCAGCTTTTGTTTCGCCTCCGACCGCACGAAATTCTGGGACGCGGTGCGGCGGGTCTGCTCCAGTTTCGCATTGGTCTGCTCCATCGCCTGGACGCAGGCCTTCGCCTTTTCGAAGCGCCCGTTCGCGGTCGCGATTGCGGCGTCCGCGCCGCGGAACGCGCTGTCCGCTGCCGTCTTCGAGTCGGTGGCGGATTTCGTGGAATTCTCGTATTCCTTCTGGTCGAGCTGCTTGCGCGCCGCCTCCACCGCGAGTCCCGCGGGCACGAGCGCCGCGTGTGCCGCCGCGAGGTCCTCGGAGGTCACCTTGTCGGTGACCTCGCCCGCCGAGGACGAGTAGCGCCACGACTGCTGCGACGCGTGGGTGATGCGCTCTCC
>VGFD01000561.1 GCA_016868975.1 Armatimonadota bacterium
TCGCCCTGCTCCTACTGGGCCACCGCGTCTGAAAGACGTAGCCCCTGAAATCTCCTGGGGCGGCTGCCGCAGTGGTCGACACCGTGGCGGACCAACGCTATAATGTACGGGTGAACACAAGAGCACAGAATCTGTTCCGCCAGGCGCTTGAGCTGGATACTCGCGATCGGGCCGAGCTCGCAGTCGAGCTGATCGCAAGCATTGACGGAAGCGCTGAGCCAGACGCGCTGGAAGCCTGGGCGGACGAAATCGAACGAAGAGCGGCCCGGGCACTGGCGGGTGAAACCACCGGCGACGATTGGAAGAACGTGCGTGCCAGGATTGAGGGTAATCTGCGGGCTGGATGAAACCCCTTCGAATCGAAGTAGAGGCCCAACACGAGCTTGCTGCAGCCGTTTCGTGGTATGAACAGCAGCGAGAGAACCTGGGTTTTGACCTCCTTGATGAGGTTGAGGCGGCGCTTGATATCGTGCGGACCCATCCCGCCGCGGGGGGTGCTGCTCCCGGAGTGCGACGCGGTCTGAACGTGCAACACTATCCCTTGAAGCGGTTTCCTTACTCTATCGTGTACCTTGAACTCGCTCATGAAGTGCGGGTACTTGCGTTCGCTCACGCGCGGCGACGGCCGGGATACTGGCAAGAGCGGTGACCCCGGGGCCCACGCGGGTCTCGGACGAAGACGAATCCGGTGTAGCCCCCGAGGGGAATCCCACCGACCACCAAGAAATCGGCCTCCCATGCCCGTCCTGCGTTTTCCAGTGGTCGCCTGGGAGGACCGCGAAGGCGGCTGGACCGCCATCCCGCTCGACTCGCCCGAGGGCGCCGCGCTGGCCTCCACTCGCGACGCCGCCGTGGAGCAGGTGCGCGCCTGGCTGCAGGCCGGCTTCGACGACAATCCCTGGCGCGACGGTCCCGCGCTGCGCGAGCCAAAAATCACCACCGTGAAAGTGCAGGTACGCCCCGAGGTCGTCATCGACGAACGCGCCTGGCCGGCCGAGCGCCCGCTGCGCCTCTCGGTGGCCGTCGTGTGCACCAGGGACGCCTGCGTCATCCCCACGCTGGACGTGCGCTTCTTCTTCCAGGACGCCCGCGCGCTCAAGGAGCTGGTGGCCCACTACGTGCAAGAGCGCCTGCGCGGGCTGGCCCCGGGTGACCTCTCGCGGCGCCTTCCACCGAGCGCGCTGCACCTCGACGAGGTGAGCGTGAAAGCCTCGCGACGCCTCACCCTGCGGGCCACGCCGCCGGTGCTGGGCGCGCTGCGGGTGGTGGCGGATCCGCTGGTCTGGTCCGGAGCGCGCAAGACCTATCCGGCGGCCTGGCGCCGTGAGGTGGACGTGGCCGAGTTGCAGAAGCGGGTGCGTCACGAGAACGCCAGCGTGATCCTCGTGGGGCCGCCCGGCGTCGGCAAGACCGCCGTGCTGGTGGCCGCCGCCCGCACCGAGGAGAGCGGCGGCCCGCGCTTCTGGCTGACCAGCGGCGCGCGGATGATCGCGGGCATGCAGTACCTGGGCGAGTGGCAGGAGCGCTGCGAGCGCACCGTGGACGACCTCGCGCGCATCGACGGCGTGCTGTGCGTGGAGGACCTCCTCGGGCTGGTGCGTGCGGGCGGCGCCCCCGAGGAGAGCGTGGCGGCCTTCCTGGCGCCCTACCTGGAGCGCGGCGAGATGCGGATGGTGGCGGAGGCCACTCCCGACGAGCTGGACGCGTGCCGCCGGCTGCTGCCGGGGTTCGTGGATCTGTTCCAGGTGCTGCGCGTCCCGGAGCTGTCCGGAGAGGCCGCGCGCGACGTGCTGCAGCGCATCGCGGCGGCCGAGGGACGCCGTCTGCGCAAGGACGACGCGGAGGAAATGGCCGCGCCGGTCGAACGGCTGTTCCGCCGCTTCCAGCCCTATCGCGCGTTTCCGGGCGCGGCCGCGACTTTCCTCCGCAAGCTGCTCGACAGCGGGAAGGGCGACCCGTTGGAGGCATTCGCCGACGCGACGGGGCTGCCCACCAGTCTCTTGCGGGACGAGGATGCGCTCGCCCGCGAGGACGTCGTCGAATGGTTCCGCGGGCGCGTGCTGCGCCAGGAGGCGGCCTGTCAGGCGGCGGCCGACGTGGTGATCGGGTTTAAGGCCGGGCTCAACGATCCGAAGCGACCACTGGGCGTGCTGCTGCTGGCCGGGCCGACCGGGGTGGGCAAGACGGAGATGGCGCGGGCGCTGGCGTCGTACCTTTTCGGGCGCCGCGAGTCCGAGTGGGCGGACGACCGGCTGGTGCGCCTGGACATGTCCGAGTATGCCGGACCACTGGCCGCGACGCGTCTCTTCGAAGGGGCGGACGGCGCGCCAGGCGAGATGATCCGCCGCCTGCGCGCGCAGCCGTTCTGCGTGGTGCTGCTCGACGAGATTGAGAAAGCGGACGCCTCCATCTACGACGTCCTGCTCTCCGTGCTCGACGAGGGTCGGCTCACCGATCGTGACGGACGCGTCACGTGGTTTCGCAGCGCGGTGGTGGTGATGACGACGAACCTTGGGGCGGGCGGCCAGTCGCTGGGCTTTCAGAAGCGTGAGAGCGGCGGGGAAGGGGAGGTGACCGCCTTTTTCCGCCCGGAGTTCGTGAATCGCCTGGACGCCGTGGTGCGCTTCAACGCGCTCGACGAGACGGCGGCGCGCGCGATCACGGTGCGCGAGTTGCGCGCCCTTCAGGAGCGCGAGGGGCTGCGGCGCGCCCGCTTGCGGCTGGAGTGGAGCGACGCGCTGGTGGACTGGCTGGCCGGCCAGGGCTTCGATCCCCGCTACGGCGCGCGACCGCTCCAGCGCACGCTGGAGGCGCTGGTGGTGGCGCCGCTGGCGCGCTGGATGGTGGCGCATCCCCTGGCGCGTGATCGGGTCATCACGCTGGATTTTCAGGCTGGGGGAATTCGCCTGGCGGATACTCCTGACGGCCCCATTCCAATTGCGGGCGCGCCCGTCAGGGCGGGGAAATCCGTCGGGCGCCCAGGTAGCGGGTCTGGTAATAATTCTCGTCAAGACCCGATTCGGTGACGCCGCCGCTCGACGAGGCGTGGATGAAGCGGCGCTCGCCGACGTAGATGCCCACGTGCGACGGGCCCGGCAGGTAGGTCGTGAAAAACACCAGGTCGCCTGGCTGGGCCTCTTCCACCTTGAACGTGACCGCGTACTGCTCGTCCGCCAGGCGCGGCAGTTTGTGGCCGCACAGGCGGTAGACTTCCTGCACGAAGCCGCTGCAATCCGCGCCGTTCGGGGTCTGGCCGCCCCAGACGTAGGGCGTGCCGGTCATGCGGCGGGCGATTTCCACCGCGCGATCGGGGGGCAGCGGTGCCGGCGGCTCCACGATGACACCCGACGAGGGAGCCCAGCCCGTGCGGCCGTCGGGGAGACGGACCGCGACCCAGGCGGGGAGGGGATTCGCCGCCGCGGGCGCGGGGGACGTCGGGGGCTCGGAGCCCGGCACCACGAGAACCTGGTCGACTTCCAGGCGATCCGTTTCCAGCCCGTTGGCCGTGCGGATGGCGGCGACGGACACTCCGTAGCGCCGACTGATGGCCCAGAGCGTCTCCCCGCGGGTTACGCGATGCGTCGGCGGCGCAGCCGCCTCGGGAATCGCCGGCGTGGCCGGCGCCGTCACCGAGGGCGCCGCGCTCCCGGCCGGCGCCGTCACCGAGGGCGCCGCGCTCCCGGTCGGTGCCGTCACCGAAGGCGCCGTCACCGAGG
>VGFD01000562.1 GCA_016868975.1 Armatimonadota bacterium
CGGCGGTTTTTCTCTGACCATCCCCGCCACCCAGCTCACCGGCGCCTACACCAGCACGCTCACCGCGACGGTCGCATCCGGACCCTGAGGCCGATCAGGGGCTCACCAGCGGAGAAGCGCATCTAACAGACGCACCAGAAGTCGCGGCCCTCGGTGAAGTTCAGGGAACGCAGCGCGGCGCGGACCTCCTCTCGGGCGCCGTCCTTGCCCACCGCAGCGAGGATCGGGACACCGCGCATGCTCGGCACGTCGGCGGGCCCAACGACCGGCGCGTCTCCGATCCGCTGGCCGACCTTGCGGGGATCGATGTCCACAAAGGCCCTGATCCGGAGCCCCGCTTCGACGAGGGCGCAGGCCATGGGCTTCCCGTTGCTGCCGGCGCCCCACACGATGACCTCCACATGTCCGCGCAGGGGGCCCATCATGAGATAGGACACCTTGCAGCGGCGGAAGGCGTCCGGGCCGTAGCGCTCGGAGACGCGGGAGAGGCGCCCGCTCCGCTCCTGCCAGAAGAACAAGAACCGCGGCACCTTTGCGATGCGGCCGCCCGACTGGTGGATGCGCAGCCACAGGTCGTAGTCTTCTGGCCAGGGCGGATCGTGGTAGCCGCCCAGCGCCTCCAACGTCTCGCGGCGCAGGAACGCGGTGGGATGGGCGAGCGGGCTTTCCACGTAGATGTCGCGCGCGTGCTCTTCGGGGGTGATTACGGAGTTCAGCCAGCCCTCATAGCGCTGCATCCCCACCCGCAAATCCGCGCAGGGGTATTTGCGCAGCAAGCACGAGGCCAGCGCCACCTCCGGATGCCGTTCCATGGCGTCCCGCTGGGCCGCGAGCCGCTCGGGATGACAGACGTCGTCCGCGTCCATGCGCGCCACGTAGTGCCCGCGGCAGGCATCCACGCCGTCGTTCAGGGCCGCCACGATGCCTCTGTGGGGAAGGCACAGCAGGCGGAAGCGCGGATCGGCCGCCGAGAAGCGCGCGGCGACGGCGGGCCCCTCGTCGGTCGAGCCGTCGTCCGCCACCACGCACTCCCAATCGGTCACGGTCTGGCGCTGAACGCTGCGCAGCGCGCGAGCCAGCGTCGGCGCGTCGTTGTAGAGGGGGATGAGGACACTGATCACCGGGTCTGGCTTGGTCGCGAGCGAGGACTCTCCTGCGCCGAGGCGAAGCGGCGGCCCATGAAGCTGCTGTTGATCCTCGCATTGCTTGTTCCGGCACTACCCGACTTTGACGCATAGTGGGACTTCAACGCGGTCCCCCAGACCGAGAAGAAATTCAGGGGATTGCTGCCCGCGGCGCGCGCCTCGGGAAACACCGCCTACCTCGCCGAACTGCTCACCCAGATCGCGCGCACCGAGGGGCTCCAGGGCCGCTTCGACGCCGCGCACCGCACGCTGGACGAGGCGGAGGCGCTCATCACGCCCGAAATGAAGCGGGCACGCGTGCGGCTGCTCCTGGAGCGGGGACGGGCATTCAACAGCGGGGGGCAAGTCCCCAAGGCGAGGCCCCTGTTCCTGGAAGCGTGGGAAATCGGGCGCGCAGCGAAAGAGGACGGCCTGGCCGTAGACGCCGCCCACATGGTGGCCATCGTGGAAAGCGGCGACGCCGCGCTGGAGTGGAACCTGAAGGCCCTCACCCTGGCGCAAGCCAGCACGGAGCCGCGCGCCCAGCGGTGGCAAGCATCCCTCTACAACAACCTGGGCTGGACCTACCACGACCGCAAGCAGTACACGCTGGCCCTGGAAATGTTCGAAAAAGCCGTGCTGCGCCGCCGCATCAACGCGCAGCCGCGGGAGGAGCGCGAGGCGTGGTGGTGCCTGGGGCGCTGCCTGCGCTCGCTGGGGCGTCTGCCGGAGGCGCTCGAGATCCAGCAGCGCCTGACCCGATTTGACCAGGACGGATACGTGGCCGAAGAGATGGCCGAATGCCTGCTGGCCCTCGGGCAGGGTGCGAAAGCCCGACCGTGGTTCGCCAAAGCCCACGCGCTGCTGTCCGCGGATGCGTGGATGGTGAAAAATGAGGCGGCCCGCTTGAAACGGCTGCAGGAGATGTCGCAATAGGGTAGCCGGAATTTAACAAACCGCGCGGGGTCCTCCGCCCGGCCGCATGATACAATCAGCGGGTGGACGACTTCGTGAGAGTAGGGGCTATCGGGCCGGACCGCGTCATACTTCAAAGAGTGGCGCCGCCTCTGGGAGAATCGACGGCATTGCCCCGGGACGCGTACCTGGGAACCACCGGCCAGGCGGCGCCAGTCGCGCCGGTGACTTCGCCTTCCGCTAAGCCCGTGACGGCGCCAGTGCCGGTGGCCATCCCCCAGATGCCCACCACGACGCCTATCGCGCCCACGCCGCCGGGGCCGGCCGCGGTCAATCTGCCCCCGACGCCGCCCACCGTGCCCGGCGACCCGTTCTCCAGCGCAAAGCCTGAAGGCCGCACCCCGGCCCTGGTGCTGCGCGACCTGTTCGCGGGCCGCACCCCCTGGGTCTACGACTTCGTGGCGTCCCAGGTACTCGATAAGCTGTCCGCGTCCACCGAGCAGAGCGTGGGCATGAACCTTGAGGACCTGCTGCACGCCGACCGCACACTGTACAAGGCGCTGGCCCCCAGCCGCGACGGCTACGTGGGCGGGCAGGTTCCGCTCTTCCTGGCGCTCGCCGAAGGGAAAGCCGCCTACGTCAACCTCGGCAAGGAGCGCGACGCCGACGCCGAGCACCTGATGCGCCTGTTCAGTGGCCTGCCGCTGGATACGATTGAGAAGCTTCACCCCCAGAAGGAAGACCTCAAGCCGGTCGTCGCCTTCCTGCTTGAGAGCGCGCGTAAAGGCGAGTTCCCAGTGTTCGTGGATCTCGACGGCAAGATGAGCGAAGTGAGCGGCACCGAGTCCATCGCGGCCGAGTCCATCGCATCCATCGCGCGACGGGAAAACACCTTCGGCGATTTCGGCGATCCGCGCCAGTTTTACAAGTGGCTCGTGACCCGCATCGAGTCCAACTTCCTGCGCACCGATCCGTGGCTCTACCTCGCCAAGCCGAAGATCCACGACGAAATCGGCGCCATCAAAGACAGCCTGACGCCGCCCTGGATTTCCCGCGACACCAAAGATCCGTTTGGCTTCCGCACCGATCCGCGGGCCACGCAGGACGCCTACCAGCGCATCATGACGATCTGCGCCAGCGGGGAAAATCCCACCGTCGACACCCTGGCCGACATCGCCGACACCGCCATCGGGTTGGACCGCGACTTGATGAGCGGCATTCAGTCCTACTGGATCAAGACGCTTCGCGAAGTTACCCAAAACCAGCGGGACACCTTGCTGCGGCCTCTGGCACGCGCCTGGGTGGTGCTCAACGCCATCGGATCCGACCAGTCGGATTTCAACAAAGTATCGCCGGACGACGCACCTTACATTGAGTTGTACGAAAATTCCGGGCGCATGGTGTACGAGCGCTACGACCGCTCGATAGCCCTCTCGGAAGTCGTCGATCACACCCTGGCCGGTCTGGGATTCGAACAGCGCCGCCACTTCCTCGGCATGATCGTGGAGGAGATCCGCACCCGCCAGAGCACGCTCGAAGCGCGCGAGCAACGCATCCGCGGGCGGCTCGGCGAGGCCTATTCCGGACTGGACGTGGGCACCATCCTGCGCGATCCCGGGGCCATCGACAGGCCCGAAGTGAAGCGCGGGCTTGACGAATTGCTGACTGCAATGCG
>VGFD01000563.1 GCA_016868975.1 Armatimonadota bacterium
TTGGACATGGAACCTCCGCGCGGTCCGTCAGGGGGACCGGCTCATGAGTATGCCACACCGGGGGGCATGCGACAACGTCCGGGTGGACGGGGATGCAGGGAAACTTCAATGAGAAGGCCTCCCAGATCGCTTCGATTCAATAGCCGTCCCCTGGCCAGCAGGAGCACCTGCGCGGAGGGAGCCAGCGGGGAATCCTGAGTTTGTTACATCCTCGCCGCCCACTTTGTCCGGCGCGCGGAATTCCAGGTGATCCGGATAGACGTCGATCCACCCCCGCAAGCCTGCAACGCGCTGGCGTCCGAGGCCGGGCTGCCCGGGGTGGTGGGCGTCATGCCCGCTGACGCCGCGGAGCGCCGCCCCGATAATATATTACTGGGGGGTGAGATAAAATACCGCCTGGACGATGGTATCCATGCTGGCGGTGATGGTGCGCGCCTGCAGGCGGGCATTGCGGACCGTGACGGAGCCGTCGACGTGCACCTTCAGGGTGCCTCGGTCGAGGCGCGTGAAGGTGAGCGCGGTCAGGCCATGCGCCAGGATTCGGGGCGAGGGCACGCTGACCGGGTTGCCACTGCTGTTGAGGCGGCGCAGGCGCACGAAGGTGCGGCCGTCGGGACCTTTTTCGAAGGCGATGCGGCTGTAATAGAACGTCGTGCTCGTCGCGCGCGGATCGAAGGTCACCGGGAGCGCGAGCGGATCGTCGATCGTGTAGAAGTCCACCGCGGGGGCGGCGGCGCTGTTCAACGCGGGGGAGACGATGGCGTCGCGGGTGGGGTCCGGCGGCATGGCGCAGGCCACGATGGAATTGATGCGCCGAATCGTCTCCCGCTCGGACTGCTCAAGCATCATTTTTCCGCCGGCCGTCTCCAGAATTCCCAGCGAGCTCCCGTAAATGCCGGCCAGCACCAGCGTGACCGCGGCGAAAATCCCGCAGCACACCAGCACCTCGACAATGGTGAATCCCCGCCTCATATCTGGCGCTGCACGGTCTGCAGCTCCACCTTCCGCTCGGTGCCGCGATCACTCCAGTACACGGTCACGATGATGCGCCGCAGGCTGCTCGGGTATCCACTGGGTTCGAACTGCTGAAGCTGAATATTACGGGTGAACCCGCTGTCGGCCGGCAGGTCGTTGGCGAAGGGCGCTTCGTTGAGCGCGCGGCGATCCGTCGAGGCGTCGCTGGCGATTCCCCCGAAGGCGAGATTGCGCGTGCGTATCAGCGTGATCAACTGGCGATCGTACATGATCGCGCTCGTGACGCGGTCCGCCTGCGCTTCTCCGCGAACGCCGTCAGCAAAAACCTGGAACACGCCGAGAATGCCCACCGCCAGCACGCCCAGCGCAATCATCAATTCCGCCAGCGAGGCGCCGCGATTATTGCGCAACCGCGGATTCCTTCCAGGTGCGCATGGTCAGCTTGGGCAGCGTGGGAAAATAGGGTGGCGGCGCGGTGGCCAGGGTCGGATCGTAGCGCAGCACCTGGTTGAAGCCAGTCACCACCTGGCCGGATCCATTTATCGTGCAAGTAATGTCACCGGACGAAATAATTAATCCGCCATAAATCTGCATTTCACCTTTGCCGAGCCAACTGTTGCCGTAGTCATCCACGAAGAAGCCGCCCTGGCCGCCCGGACGGCCGGCCATGATGGCTGCATACAGATACAACGGCTTGTCGGCGCGTCGTGGAACGGTGGTCGGAATACTGACCTTGTAGCTCACCAGTCCAAGCTGATCGACGCCGGAGGGCCGGGCGCCAGGAGTGGTGCTGGCGCTGGTCAGGCTTCCACTGATGACCAGGGAGGTGCCGGTCAAAACCTCGGTGGCCACCGTGCGGCGGCCCTGGTTGACGCCCTTGAGGCCCTTGATGCTGCCGCGCGAGTAGATGACCCCGTTGGTGACGCCGCCGTAAATCCTGTAGGAACTGTTGGACTCGTTCACCAACAGCGTGCTGCCCTTCGGCACGATGCGCCCGTCCGGCGCGCGGCCGGGGTTGGTGGTGGTCTCGGTCACCGTGACCGATCCGCCCGATTGCGCGATGCGCACGGTGCGGTTGCCGCTGGCGTCGACGCCCAGGTCCATGCTGTTGACAGTGCCGTTGACATAGACGCCTCCGGCCACGTTGCCGGCATCCGAGTTGACATACACGCCAACGCCGCCCGGCGGGCTACCCACCGGTCCCCACGCGGCGTTCGCGAGGGTGGCGGAGGTGTCCGGCATCTCGATGCGCTTCACGCCCGTGGTAAGCGCGCCGCGCCCCCCCGCCAGGATCCCCTCGTAGGCCCCCGGCTTGGAATTGCCCTTACTGTCGTAGGGCGGGCCGCCGGGGCCGGTGTAGCGCACGCCGTCGGCGGACGACGACCATCGGGCCGCGGTGGTCAGGGTGCTGGTGAAGGTTGGCTTCGGCGTGCCCGTATAGGTGCCGTTGGGCACGAACAGGTACATGTAGTCGTTGCAAAAGACCGGGCCCTCATAGTGGTCGCTGCCCAGGACCACGTAGCTGAAGTCGTCGGCCTCGTCCTGGAACCAGCCGAAGCGGGCGAACGACTGCTGCGAGACCCAGGTGGTGACGGTGCGCCAGGCGCGGCCGCCGCGGGAGGCGGTGCACGCGACCTGGTAGGCGTGCACGGGATTGGTGCCGTTGGGCGGGGTCTGCGCGTCAGGGGTGACGATGGTCTTCCAGGTCCAGTCCCCGAGGGTGCCGTTCAGGATGAGGACGGGCGTGGCCAGCGAGGTGGGCTCCAGGCCTACGGTGAGGTCGCTCTCCATCCTCGCCAGGGCGTCCTGCACGCCGGCCTCCGCGGCGAGGCTTGCGGCCGCCTCCATCTTAAGGCGCAGCGCCGAGTTCAGCTCGCTGGGGAGGAGTATCTGGAAGGCTCGTGCCAGCAGAAAGAGGCAGCAGAGAAAGACCACCGCCAGCAGCAACGCGGATCCTCGGGGTCGGCGCACGCATCTCACCCCTACGAGTCTGGATCCCGGGGGAGCCACCTTCGGCGCCCACTAGACCCCCTTGCTGTTATCACGTGGGGGGGTGCGCAAGTCAAGAGATAGGCGCCCACGAAGGCCCCGCGGTCGCCGTGTCATCTTTGTGGATGACCGCATCTTCCTGTCCGGCAACGTCGGTGGGTTGGTGACGCTCAGGCGTTGAGGCCCCTCAGTCGCGCGTCTCCTCCACCAGGGCGTCGCGCAGGCGGCGGGTTTCAGGCAGGACGTCGACGTCCAGCTCGGTACGCAGGAGGCGGGCGCACTCGTCGAACTGGTGGAGGGCCTCGGAGCGGCGCCCCTGGCGCCACAGGGCCTCCATGAGCCCCTGGTGGGCTTCCTCGCGCAAGGGGTCGGCACGCAGAACGCGGCGGAAGCAGGCGATGCCGCGCTCCCGGTCGGCCTGTCGTGACCACAGGCGGGCCAGGCTGGTCAGCAGGCGGAGGTGGTCCTCGCGCAGGGACTCCCGCTCCGCCCAGCACCACTCCGCCAGGGGATCGTCCGCGAAGAGGTCGCCTCGGTACAGGGCGTCCGCGCTCTCGTAGCAGTGCATGGCTTCGACGTATCGAGTTTCCTCCAAATCCAAGGGATAGGGAAATGAATTTGCCCGTTAAAGACGAATTTGCCCGTTAAAGACGCATTCCTGAACGCCCCGAACGTTGTCGACAGGGGTCCGAACGTTCGTTACATCCTGGCAATCTTCTGGAAACAAAGTCCGGGCTGGG
>VGFD01000564.1 GCA_016868975.1 Armatimonadota bacterium
CTCGCGGTTTTCCGCGAAATTCGTGGTGTGGGCATCGTTGATCATGCCCTGGATTTCCTCGGGCTTCATGTGGTAGCCGTCGGCGAGCCAGCGGACAGCCTGGCCGAAAGTCGCGCTGTTGCGGTCCTTCAGCATCGCCATGCCCTCGAAAATCCCCTCGACGAGGCCATTGACGACCTCCGGATGATCGCGCGCGAAGTCGGCGCGGATCGCCCACACGTCGGCGATGAGCTTGTTGGCTTCCTGAGTGGTCGAGAGCAGCCGGGTGCCCTTCACCTTGTCGGCGATGTTGTAGATGTCGGGCGCCCAGGAAACGCAGCCGTCGATGGTCGGATCGGAGACGAAGGCCGCGGCGGCTTCAAACGCGGTAGCCGTGTACTTCGCCTTGACGTCGGTGGCCGGATTGAGGCCCGCGTTCAGCAGCAGGCTGTTGATGTAATACTGCGACGGGGAGTTGACCGCGTAGACGATGGTCTTCCCCTTGAGGTCCTTCACCGACTTGATGGTGTCACGCACGACAATTCCGTCGCCGCCGTTGGACCAGTCGATCTGCTGGTAGACGCGTGGCGCGGTGCGCGAGTCCTTCATCAACTCCTCGGAGAAGAGCACGATCATGTCCAGCGTTCCCCACAGCACGTGGCTCTGGCCGGCGGCGAAGGCGTCGCGCGCCTGGACCGGATCGTCGATCAGCTTGAGGTTGACCTTGAAGCCGTATTTCTTGTAGAAGATGCTTTCTTCGTTTGGCGCGAAGCCGTGGTTCGCGGCCACGATGGGTAGCCAGCCGATCCACACGTTGATGGGAAACTCGACAATTTTCTTCTTGTCGTCCCAGACGTATTTGCTGACGCCCTTCACGCCCGGCAGGCGCTGGGCCGGCACGTACTTGTACTCCTGGAACGTGGTGACCGACGACGGCGCGTTGGCCGGGTTTTCCGGGCTGCCCGGCCCGCCGGTGGTGGCGGCCGGAGTTTCCGGCGTGACCCCGGGAATGTTCACCGGCTTCCCCGTCTGCAACCTATTGAAGCCAAACCACAGCAGCCCCGCGACAATCGCCAGGACCACAAGCTTTCCGAACGCGGTCAGTCCACCCGATTTCTCTGCAGCCATGATGTCCCCCCTGTGTTACGTGGTTTGCGCCGGCCCCAGGTCGCGCACGGCCGGCTCCGCTTCTTGCTGCGGCGCGGCCGGCGTCGGCGGCGTCAGGCCCATCGCGGTGGCGAACTCGGAAAGCGCCTGGGATTGGAGGGCCGCTTCCTCCTCCGCTTTTGCGGCCCAGTCACCGGTGGTGGCCGAATCACTGGCTACCCGTGCCTTGCCGAGCGCGGAGGCAACCCGCTCGTCCAGTTTCTCCTCCAGGCGCTCCAGGGTGGCGCCGCTGCCGGCCAGGTTGAACGAAGTGGCGGTGGCAATCTCGGCCAGTTGCGCCTGGGCCTCGGCGATTTCCGCGCGGGACATCTTCTGCTTGATGTTCTCGATGCGCTTCTGGGCGTCGAGAACGTACACGTCGCGTTGTTTGGTGAGGTTTCGGTAGAGCTCGTCGCCCTGCTTGAGCTGGTTCTCGTTCTCGGAGAGCTGCGCCCTCCGCTGCTTGAGCTGCAACGCGATGGGCCCGGCTTTGTCCATCTGCCTGGCGTTGTACAGGGCCGTGGCGCGGGCGGTGAGCAGGTCGACTTCCTTCTTCTCCCGCTCGACCTGGGCGCGCAGCTTCTCCACCAGCGCCGCCTGCTTGGCGAGGTTGCGGTTGTAGTTGGCCACCGCCTCGTGCAGCGCCTGGATCTCCGCCTCGAGCAGCGCTTTGGGGTTGGCGGTCTCCAGTCCTGAGATGAAGAGGCTCAGGAAACCCTTGATGAGCTTGTTGAGGCGTTCGAACACGGTTCTTCCTCCTAAGTGGCGCGCGCCACAAGTAGCTTCGCCTTACGGGACCCGGGCGTGGTCCGCGCCCGGGGCCGGAGGGTTCCCCAAGGGGTGTCGTGACTCCTACGCAGCGCCATTGATGAAATGCTCTTCCGAGCCGCCCGCCCTGCGGCGGCTGGCGGTGGGCTGCTGCCACGCATCGGCGGAAACCAGGCAGTGCGGGCTACTCCGGAGGGATGTCAGCCTTCCAGATTGCGCACAATGCGCGCGATCAGGCGGGTGAGGTTGCCGTCACCCTTTTTCGCCATCGCCAGCGTGTGCTCGTGGCTCAGCTTTACGTCTGACAGGCCGCACGCGAGATTTGTGATCGCGGAAATGCCCAGCACGCGCAAGTCGCAGTGGCGGGCGATGAGATTTTCGGCAATCATCGACATGCCGACCGTGTCGCAGCCCAGCGTGCGCATCATGCGAATTTCCGCCGGGGTTTCGAAGGCCGGCCCCATCCAGCCGCCGAACACGCCCTGGTGGAGGGTGATATTCTCCTCCGAGGCGGCGTGCCGGGCAGCCTCGCGCAGCTTCACGTCCCAGGCCTCGGTGAGATCCACGAAGCGGGGACCGAAGCGGTCATCATTGGGCCCGAAGAGCGGGCTGGTGCCCGTGAAATTGATGTGGTCGGTCAGCATCACCAGCTCGCCGGCGCCCACTTCGGGCATCATGCTGCCGGCCGCGTTGGTCAGCACCAGGACGTTGACCCCCAGCTCCTTCATGCTGCGGATCATGGTCTTGAGGCGGTCCATGCCGGTGCCTTCGTAAATGTGCACTCGCCCCATCATCACCGCGACCGATTTTCCGCCAACATCGCCGAGGATCAGTTTCCCGGCGTGGCCGGCCACCGTCGGCACCGGAAATCCGGGAATATCGGTGTAGGGGATGGGAAGAGGATCCTCCACGGCGTCCGCCACGCCGCCCAGTCCGGATCCGCAGACGATGGCCACCTTCGGCGACCGTCCGCCAGTCTTGCCACGGATGTACGCGACCGCCGCGTCAACAGGATGCTCGCTCATGCGCCGCCCGTTCTATGCACGGCGGGCGGCTTCCTACCAGGTGCCCGGCTTGCGGGGGACGATCTTTATTTCCTGACCGTTGATAATCACCGTGGACGAGGACCTTCCCGACGCGCCGGCCGACGGGCTGTCTCCGTCTCCAGTGCGCGCCCCCGCCCGCGACCTGCCGCCGGAGCTTCCCGTCGCACTACTGCCGCCGCTCCCCATGCCCATGATCGGAGTGGCCTCCGGCGAGGCCGTCGACGAATTTGCCGGGGTCAATTAAACTGGCGTGGGAAGGACAGGCGCGGGCGAGGGGGTTGCGGGACGGCTTGCGGGCGCGCCGCCTGGAACCGGTCCCTTGTTGACAGGGGAGGTCGTTGCGGCCGGCGCACCACTGACAACGACGGTGGGCGCCGCTGTCGGAGCATCCGGGGCACCTGCGCCCGGGGCGCCAGGTGGCGCACCCGGACGCGGCAATGAATTTGCAGAGGCAGCCGGCGCGCGGAAGGTGACTTTCCCAGGCGCCGCGGGCACGTAGGTCGCTCCCTCAGCCGGCACCGCCCCGGGCGCAGCGGCTCCGGACGTCGTCGTCTGGCCTCCACAGCCACTGGCAAACAGGCAGCCTGCGGTCACGCCCACGGTGATCGCCCAGCGGGCATCCGACAACAGTGTTGGAATGAGCATGGGTCCTCTTCTCAAAGGCTCTGCCCTGCTTCCGTTCGGAGTTGACAGACTTTCCCGGGGAAAATCCCCTGATTTGCTATGCCACCAGCCGCAGTAGCGGCTCGGCATCTGGCACACCT
>VGFD01000565.1 GCA_016868975.1 Armatimonadota bacterium
TGCGCCTGCTTGTAGGTGGCCTGGGCCTGCTCCACGGAGCCGCGCACCTGGCTGGCGGAAAGCGCCACCTGCGCCTCGAGCTGGGACACCCTGGTGCGCGCAACCTGCACGGCCGCTTCCTGCTCGCGAAGCTGGGCGGCCAGCTCGGCGGACTGCAGCCAGATCACCGGCTGGCCGGCCCGCACGGTGTCCCCGTCGCGCACCGCGACGCGCTCCACGATGCCCGCGACGGTGCTGTTCACGGCGGCGCGCTTGCGCGCCTGCAACGTGCCGGTGAACGTGAGGACCTGGGGCAGGCGCCCGCTGCGCACCTGCACGGCGCGCACCGGCGGAGGCTCGCGGCGCTCGATGACGTTTTCCACGCGCTGACACCCGAAGGTTCCGAGGAGCACCACGATGAGCCAGATCCGCCGCATGAAACGCTTCAGTTGGCGCTTTCCGACGCGGTTCCTTCAGTAGGACATCACCCGGGGGAGTCGCGGTCGGCGCACCCTGGCCCCGGGAGGAGTGCCGTTCGAAGCCGTGCAACAGCAGGGCGTTCGCCTTGACGTTCTGGAGCGGCTGCTCAACCCCATAAAAACCCGCGATTTTTTTCAGACCGCCTGGGATCGCGAGCCCCTGTACGTGGGTCGAAACGATCCATCCTGGTTCAATGAATTTTTCCGAATTTCAGATCTGGACGCGCTCACCGCCCTGGCCGGGCACCCTGGCACCGTGGTGCGCTTCCTCACCCTCAAGCAAAATCGCAACAATTTGCCCGGCGCCACGCCCAGCGAAATCCGCCAGGCCTACTTGAACGGGATGACGCTGGTCATCAACAACGCGGGCAACATCTGGCCGCCGTTGGGCCGCCTTTGCCGGGGCCTGGAGGAAGCCTTTGCGGCCACCGTCAAGGCAAATTTCTACCTCACCCCGCCGAACAGCGCCGCATTTCCCGCGCACTGGGACGCCTACACGGTCTTCGCCATCCAATTGTACGGCGCCAAGACCTGGAAGCTCGGCGGCCCCCGCCACGAAATGCCGCTGGAGACGCAAAAATTTACGCCACCCGTTGTCATCCCCGAGGAGGCGCCGTGCCACACGCTGCGCGCCGGCGACACGCTTTACGTTCCCCGCGGATACACGCACGAGGTTTGGACCGGCCGTGAGCCCTCCGTCCACGTCACCATCGGCATCCATCCGCCGCTCTGGGTGGACGTGGCCCACGAGATGATCAATCAGGCGGCGCTGCGCCTGCCCGCCCTGCGGCGCGCCGTGCTGGCCGACGCGTTGGCCGCCGAGGCTGTGCCCGACGACGCCGCGCTGGCGAAACTAATTTCCGAAATTGCCGGACTTGACCTGGCCGCGCCCGCCCTGCGCGCGGTCATCGAGCGACGCCGAAAGGAGCGGCGGGAGCCGGTCGATCATCTCCTGGCCGATCTGGTGCGCGAGCGATCCCTGGGGCCGGACACGCCGCTGCGCCGACGTGAGGGCATGGAGGCAGCGCTTGACGCGGCTGACGAAAAAATCGTATTCCGATTCTTGCTCGGCGAGATCAAGTTTCCGGCCCGAGCGCGCGCCGCGCTCACGTTTGTCGACGAGGGGGAGGTCTTCACGCCGGCCGACCTGCCCGAACTCGACGAAGCGTCCGCCCTGCGGCTCGCTGAGATCCTGCTGAAGGCCGGCTACCTGGGGTTCGTGGGGGACATCTGACCCGTTCGCGGCGGCGGCTGACCGTGCTACACTGGGTCCATGAACCCTTGCTGGAACTGCGAGCAGTCGCGGCCGGAGGATACGCGGTTCTGCTCCACCTGCGGATATCCGCTCCGTCCGGAGCCTTACGAGGTGACCGGCTTTCTGCGCGGCATCGAGTACCTGGAGCGCGAGATGCGGCGCTGGGAGTGGCTCGACGACGCGCGCCGCGCCAGCCTTGCGGAACACTATGCCGAGCGGCGGGCGAGGCTCAAGCCCAGCCAGATGCGCCCGCCTGGGCCCGCGCCGGAGCCTGCGCCGCAACCTTCGCAAGGGGTCGCCGAGCCAACGGAGACGCTCGTCGACACCTTCACCGGATTTCTTGAAGAGCGCAACATCCGCTGGTTCCAGATTCTCGGCGGCCTCCTTCTGCTTGCTGGATTTATCGGATTTCTCCGCATGCAATGGGGCGCCATTGGCGCCTTTGTCATTTCCGCGATTCTGGTCGGCGCGCCGATCCTTGTGTTCCATGGAGCATTCCGCCTGCGCCAGACGCTGCCCATCTCCAGCCGCATGCTCTCCATCACCGGCGGATTGCTTACGCCAATTGCACTGCTCGCGCTCCACCGCTACCTCCCGCAAATCTCCTGGCAAGACTGGTCAGCAATCTCCTTCGCAATTTCCGCCGGAGTATTGTTGTTCCTGAGTGTCCGGCTCGAAGAGATTGCCTGCTTGTATTTAGGCAGCCTGTCGCTGGCGTTGGCGGCCGCCTGCGCGCAAGCGTCTCCGTCCGTCGCCTTCGGCGGGTGCATGCTGGCGGCGGCCTTCGGCTACCTCGCCGCCGCCCGATCCGGACGTGCTCCCGCGCCGTTCGCGCCGCACCTGCGCGCCCTCAGCCAGATCCTCGCCACAGTGGGGCTGCTTGGAACCCTTCCCATGCTGGGCGGGCGGGAAATTGCCGGACCGCTGGTATTTTTCTGCGGCGCCGCATTTTTCGCGACCTTCTCTTATCTCTTGCACGACGTTCGCGCGCTCTACGGATCGGCGGTCGCCGCCATCGGCCTCGCGGCGTTCCTGGCCGCGTCCCTGAGCCTGCCGCAGATCGCGCTGCTCTTCCTGGCGCTGGGCGCGGTGTATCTCACCCTGGCGCGCACCCTGGGCGATCCGGCCGACGAGATTGCCGACGCGTCCGTTCGCCTCGGCGTCGGACTGGTTGCCGTCGCGCTGGTGGCACTGCTCGGCATCGACCTGCTGCGCGCCATCGTGGACGGCTTCCAGGCCCTGCCCCGCGAGACGCTCGCCTGGACGGTGCTGGTCGCGCTGGCCAGCGCGCTCTACTACACGATCGCGGCGGTCGTGTTCGGGTCGCCGCGCCTCATCTACGGCGCCACCGCAGGCCTGGCCTACGCGGAGATCGTCGCGGTGGCCTGGCTTCAGCACCCCGGCGCCCAGTGGATCCCGCTCACGATGGCGCTTTTTCCGCTGGCCGTCCTCCTCCTCAGGCCCGTCGTTCCCGCCCGCTGGCTTGCGCCGGCGCTGGAGGCCGCCACCTGGATCGCGCTTGTCCCCGGACCGCTGGCCCTGCTCCAGTGGGCGGCGGACGTCCCCGAGGCCGCGCGGCTCACTCCGTGGACCGCACTGATTCTGGCGCTCTTTTACCTGCTCTCAGCCGCCTGGACCCGCCGCCCCTCCCTGCTCTACTTCGGCGCGCTGTGGACGTTCGTGGGCTACGTGTCCTTCCTCAAGCCCGGCCTGGCGGCCTACGGGCTGGCGCTCCTCCCCCTGGCGGCCACGCTCGCCGTGGCGGCGCTCGCCGTCGACCGCCGGCACGGCCGCGCGTTCGCGCTTCCACTGGCCCGCAGCGCATGGGTGTTGGCCGTGGTGGTGCTGGCCGCGCAATACGTCCTGTGGATGAGCGCCGAGCGCGGCGGCGTTCCCCAGACGCTGCTCCTGGCCGCCCTGGGCTTCGCGGCCCTGGCGCGCCCCTTCGCCGCCTGGACGCTGGGCGCCGGCCCGGCTGAC
>VGFD01000566.1 GCA_016868975.1 Armatimonadota bacterium
CTTCTTGCCTTTGTCGTCCATGGTGTCTGGGCTCCCCTCAGATCTAGGGGGTATTTCCGGGTCGGGGATCTGTAAACCTCTTCAACGGAATCGGGGCACAAAACTTCCAATGAGCCCAATGCCGAAAGAGTCGCGCTTCTCGCCATGCGACGCTTTGGGTTGAATGATCGTCGCTTTCTCAACCCGTGCTAACCTTCCTGGTGGATGCCGTAGCGTGTGGCATGTTTCACGAGAGCGTGCTTAATGCCTGCTACGGGTGCGATTGGCGTATCTCCTGGGTGGCATCGGGCTCACTCCGCCCCCGGCGTGCCGCAAACCGGGCAGAAGCGGAACGCCCGGTCGCGCTGGTAGCCGCACTTCGCGCAGGCGGTCGGCACCGCGGCCTGGGAGACGGCTTCCGCGGCGCCCACGACCTGGGTGGGGCGGCTGGCGGCGTCCGCCAGCCCGAGCTGCTCGGCGAGGCGGGGATTGGTGCGCTCGATCAGCTCTTCGAACGAGCAGCCGCGGGCCACCGAGGCGGGCAGCACGGCCGCGTACTTGTGGGGATTGAAGTGGAATTCCGAGCGGCACTCGACGCAGCGCAGGCCGACGCCCTTCTTGGAGCCGTTGCCCAGCGGGATGTAATAGATGTGGCCCACTTCGTAGTGCTCGATGACGTTGAACGGCCGCGGGCCTCCGCACGACGGGCAGTGCTCGGCCACGATGCCGCGCGGCTCCTCCCGTCCCTTGGTGCCGAAGATGACAAACATGCAGAGATGCTTCCCTGCGTGCCGGCCGCGTCCTGCGCCGGCAACATCTCGCCGGAATTTGTTTACACCGGTTTACAGGCCGTTCACATTCTGTTCAAGGCGGCGCAACATCTCGGAAACAGGTCGGAAACGCCGGGCGGGTAGCATTGTCGGTACACACCACGATGGAGGAAAAACAAATGGCGATTCCCGCAACCGCGTTCTTCACGGCGTCCATGCTGCAGAACACCATGATCGCGTACCGCGCGATGGCTCCCTTGCGGCTGGCGCCGCCGCTGGCGACCGGCTTTTCCTTTGGATTGCTCAGCGGATGGCTGGGCATCGTGGGCGTTGAGCAGGAGTTGCCGGAAATCGTGACCCGCACCGGCCTGGATTCGACGCAGCAGACTTCCACCTGGTCGGGCACCACGCTGTCGACGCATGAGTCCGGCATTGACCTGCGCGCCGCGCGCTCGGCGCCAACGCCGACGTTGGGACTGGAGTCGCTGGCCTTGGCCGGACCGTTTGGTCCCGTGACCGCCGCAATCGCGCGCCAGGGCTGGCGGCAGTCCGACGGGCCGCCCATCGACGTACACTTCGGCCAGGGCAAGATCTGGGTGGACGGCAAGCCGCCGCTGCACGTGTTTGGCACCGACGCGGTGGTGCAACTGCCCAGCGGCGAGGAGGTCGGCGTCCACCGCGAGACCTCGAATTCGCAGAATTTCTCCGGGGCGGTCCTGACCGGCCCGGGCGAAAAGGTCCAGGGCCGCATCGCGAACGCCACCAGCGTGTACCGCCTGGACGCCGAGGGCAACCTCGGGTTCGTGGGGTTCCGGTAAGACCGGGCTTGTCATCGATTACGACATTGTAGTATAGTCAGGCTCGCGAAATGCGCGGGATTCCTGCGTTGGAGGAGATTGGAATGGAAGCCACGGCGCCAATGCTCGTCGAGGAAGAGGCCCAGCGCTGCGCCGGCGCCATCTTGCGGGGCTACGTGTCCTTTACCGACGCGTTTGCCGACATCACGAGCCGCGCGCGCAAGCGCTTCGAGTCGTGCGACTGGCACGGCGCGCAGCACGATGCGGTGGAGCGCCTGGAGGTGTACACCCGCATCGTGGCGCAGGTGGTGACCGAGTTGCGGGGGATGCTGGGCCCACTCGCCGAGGATGCGGGGATCTGGGCGGGCATCAAGTCCGCCTACTCGGAATTCCTCTCCAGCCTGTACGACTCCGAAATTGCGGAGACGTTCTTCAACTCCGTCACCCGCAAGTTCTTTCCAGCAGTGGGCGTGGACCCGCGCATGCAATACGTGGACTCCGAGTTTGCCGCCTACGTCAGGCTCTCCGAGACCGCGGTTTTCCAGACCTACGCCCCGGGCGGCGCCACCGCGGAGTGGGTTGCGAAAATCCTGGGCGACTTCACCTTCGACGTCCCGTATCGAGATCTCGCGGAAGACGCCCGTCTGGTGGCCGAGCGCATCGACGCGGAGATTCGGGGCGTCACCTCGATCGAGGTCCTGCGCCCGGTGTTCTATCGCGGCAAGGCGGCCTACATAATCGGCCGCATTCACGCGCAAGGCGAGATCATTCCGCTGCTGCTGGCCCTGCTGCACCGGGAAGGCGGCGTGTTCGTCGACGCCGTGCTGCTCAAGCCCGACGAGGTCAGCGTGGTGTTCTCCTTCACCCGCGCTTATTTTCACGTCGAAACCGAAAACCCGCGGGAGATTATCGAGTTCCTGCACACCATCATGCCGAAGAAGCGTCTCGCCGAGCTGTATATTGCCATGGGATACAACAAGCACGGCAAGACCGAATTCTACCGCGACCTCCTGCACCATCTGGCACAGTCCGACGATCGCTTCGAGCTGGCGCACGGCGAGCGCGGCATGGTCATGGTCGTGTTCACGCTGCCCTCCTACGACGTGGTTTTCAAGATCATCCGCGACACATTTGCCTATCCCAAGACGGCCACTCGCCGCGAAGTGCGCGCCAAGTACCATCTCGTGTTCACCCACGATCGCGTGGGACGGCTGGTGGACGCGCAGGAATTCGAGTACCTCAAAATCCATCGCGACCGCTTCACTGCGGAGCTTCTTGACGAGCTGCTGCGCATCGCATCTTATTCGGTGACCCTGGAAGGCGACGAGGTGGTCATCAAGCACCTGTACATCGAGCGTCGGCTGCGTCCGCTCAACCTTTATATTCACGAAGTGGGGGCGGACGCCGCGGGCGACGCAATCATCGATTACGGCAATGCCATCAAGGAGCTGGTGGTGGCCAATATTTTCCCCGGGGACATCATGCTGAAGAACTTCGGAGTCACCCGCCACGGCCGGGTGGTGTTCTACGACTATGACGAACTGTGCCTCATCACCGACTGCAACTTCCGCGAATTGCCCGCCCCGCGCGATCACAATGAGGAATTGTACGCCGAGACGTGGTACAACGTGGCGGAGAACGACGTGTTTCCGGAGGAGTTCAAGCAATTTCTCGGGCTCAACGCCGACCTGCGCGAAGTGTACTTCCGCCACCACGCGGATCTGTTCACGGTGGATTTCTGGAAGGACCGCCAGGCGCACGTGCGCCTCGGCGAAGTGCCGGACGTGTTCCCGTACAAGGCTTGCCGCCGCCTGCACTGAGTGGCGCGCGGCGCAAGTAGCTTCGTACGGGACATCAACTCGCGGAAGGAATCTCGGCAGCCATCACTAACACACGCGTTCCCTTATCGGGATTGGAGTGTGTGGGATGGAGAAGACAGCGACCCTGACCGAGTTGCCCGGGGTCTCCGTGACCCGGCCGGTGAGCGCGCGCGGGGCCGAGATCCTCAGCGCGGAGGCCATGCGCTTCGTCGCGGATCTGGCGCGGCGCTTCGAAACGACCCGCCACGAGCGCCTCCAGGCGCGCATTGAGCGGCAGCGACGCATCGACGCCGGCGAGCGGCTCGTCTTCCTGTC
>VGFD01000567.1 GCA_016868975.1 Armatimonadota bacterium
ACGCTCGGGGCCGCGGGCCAGCGCGTAGTGGGTGGCGGCGAGCTTCCCGATGCCGTACGCGGTGGTGGGCGCGCATCGAGCGCTCTCGCGAAGGCGGCCGCCGCGCGGCGGAGGACCGTATTCCGCCATGCTGCCGGTAATCACCAGGACGCTCGAAGCGTCCATGCCATCGAGCAGGTTGGCCACCATGGCGGTATTTTGCCCCACCACGGCCGGGTCGTGGACCGCGTCCCTCCGCCCACCGACGGCAGCCAGGTGAAAGACGCGCCGCGGCCCGTCGCGGGCCAGCGCTTCCAGCACGGCGTCGCGATCGAGCAGGTCGACGCGCGCCGCGCCGCCCCAGGCGCAAACCTCCTCGCCCCGGGCGCGCAGCATGCGCACCAGACGTTTGCCAAGGAAGCCGCCGGCCCCGGTTACCACGCACCGCACGCGCCGTGCTTCGGCAGGACGCGCGCGCGCCCCCTCCGAAGCGGGGCGCACTCTTTGTAGTTGAGGGAGTCAAGCAGATGAGAGTGGTTTTGCTGGCCGGTGGCGAGGGAACGCGCATGCGCGAGGAAACCGCGGTGCGTCCCAAGCCGATGGTGGAAGTGGGTGGAAAGCCCGTCCTGTGGCACATCATGGAGCGATACATCCATTTTGGACACTCCGACTTCATTGTCTGCCTGGGGTATCTGGGCAATTACATCAAGCACTGGTTCCTGGATTTCGAGGCCATGAGCCACGACCTCAGCCTCACTTTCGGGGCCCACGACCGCCAGCACATTTTTCATAATCCCCAGCACCGGCCTGAGTTCACCGTCACGCTGGCCAACACCGGCGGCGAGTCGATGACCGGAGCGCGCGTCAAGCGCGTTCAGAAGTACGTGAACAACGACCGCTTCATGGTTACCTATGGGGACGGTCTTTCCGACGTGGACATCGAGCGGCTGGTGGAATTCCACAAATCGCACGGAAAGCTGGCCACGCTGACAACTGCCCGCGCCAGCTCGCGCTTCGGGATTCTAAATATCAACGACGACGGAAGGGTCGACAGCTTCACCGAAAAGCCGCAGCTCGACGGATGGATCAACGCCGGCTATTTCGTGTTCGAAAACAAGGTGTTCGACTACCTCAACGAGGACGCGTCTTGCGTGCTGGAGCAGGAGCCGCTGCGCAGGCTTGCCGCGGACGGGCAGTTGATGGCCTTCCGTCACGAGGGATTCTTTTTCCCCATGGATACTTACAAGGAATTGCAGGCGCTTAACGCCATGTGGGACGCCGGCAAGGCGCCCTGGCAGCTTCCGCGGCCGGTGGCGGTGGGCTCGTGAGCGTGATGTTCGCGGACGCGTTCCGCGCCAAGAAGGTTTTCATCACCGGTCACACCGGCTTCAAGGGATCGTGGCTTACCATCTGGCTGCACCGGCTGGGGGCGCGGGTCAGCGGCTACGCACTGCCGCCACCCACCGAGCCCAGCAACTTCGTGGCCTCGCGCGTCGAGGAATTGCTCGAGCACCACTACCTGCACGACGTGCGCGACGTGGACGCGCTGGAAAATGCCATCCGCGAGGTGGATCCGGATGTCATTTTCCACCTCGCGGCGCAGGCCCTGGTGAAGCTCTCCTACGAAAAGCCCCGCGACACGTTCGAGACCAACCTCATGGGAACGGTCAACGTGCTCGACGTGGTACACCGCGTCGGCAGGCCGCGCGTGTGCGTGATGATCACCTCGGACAAGTCCTACGAAAACAAGGAAGTCGTGTGGGGCTATCGCGAGGTCGACGAGATGGGCGGATACGACCCGTACAGCGCGTCGAAGGGATGCGCGGAGCTGGCCATTTCCGCAATGCGGCGCTCGTATTTCCATCCGGACAAATTGTCCCAGCACCGGATCAAAGTGGCTTCCACACGCGCTGGAAACGTGATCGGCGGCGGCGACTGGGCGCTCGACCGGATCATGACGGACGTGATGCGCTCGATTTCATCGGGCAGGCCAGTCGAGGTGCGCAGCCCGGATTCGGTGCGTCCCTGGCAGTACGTGCTGGAGCCGCTGAGCGGCTACCTCACGCTGGCCGCGAAAATGATGGCGAGCGACGATCCCGCGCTGCTCAGCGCCTGGAATTTCGGGCCCATGGTGGGCAACGAGATTCCCGTGAAAGAGCTCGTCGAGATGGTCATCCGCGATTACGGCGAGGGCACCTGGAAGGACACCAGCGACCCGGGCCAGCGCCACGAGGCGCGGCTGCTCCGCCTGGCCATCGACAAGGCGGTCTGGGATCTGGGCTGGCGCCCGCGCTGGGGACCGGACCGGGCGGTGGATCATCTTGCGAAATGGTACCGGAAATTCTACCACGGCGGCGAGGGCCAGATGCGCGCGCAGTGTGAGCACGACATCCAGGATTACGAAAACTCGCCGTTCATCGGAGAGGTCGTCCCGCTGACGGAGGCGGCGCCGGCCCGATGATCGACGGCGTCCGCATCCGGCCGCTGGATCAGATCTGCGACGACCGCGGCCGTCTCATGCACATGCTGCGCAGCGACGCGGAGGACTTCGAAGGATTTGGCGAGGTGTATTTCTCCACGGTGTATCCGGGCGCGGTGAAGGCCTGGCATCTGCACCGCCGGGAAATCCAGCACTACGCCGTCCCGTCCGGGATGGTACACCTGGTGATGTACGATGCGCGCGACGGGTCGCCCACGAAGGGGGAATTGCAGCACGTCTACCTCGGCGAGTGGAACTACGTGCTGGTACGCATTCCCAGCGGCGTCGTCAACGGCTTCAAGTGCGTCGGAGACCGCATGGCGATCGTGTGCAACTGTCCCACCATCCCCTTTGAGAAGGACGACGTGATCCAGGTCGATCCGAAGACCGTGCCGCACTCCTGGTGATGGCGCCGCTCTTCCTGCTGATCTTCATCGACGCCATGAGCGTGTCGCTGGTGATCCCGCTGCTCGGGCCAGTCATGCTCGACAATGACACCGACGTCTTCATGACCACCGACTCGTACGCGGCGCGCAGCCTCGCATACGGCGCCCTGCTCGGGGTGTATTCGCTGCTGATGCTGTTTTTCGCGCCGCTGCTGGGGCGGCTTTCCGACCAGGTCGGGCGCAAGCGGGTCTTGATGATCTGCGCCAGCGGGGTTTTTCTGGGGAATTTTCTCATAGCGGTTTCGATCCACGTGGCCTCGCTGGCGGTGTTGATCGTCGGGCGCCTGATCGCCGGAGTGACGGCCGCCAGCCAGGCGACCGCGCAAGCCGCGCTGGTCGACTTGAGCCAACCTGAAAAGAAGGACTTCAATCTCAGCATGAGCCTGTTTGCCTCATCGCTCGGGTTCGTGGCGGGGCCCGGCGTGGCGGGATTTTTTTCGAACAAGAGTGTCGTGCCGTGGTTTGACTTTGCCACGCCGCTCTTCGTGGCGGCCGGGATGGCGGCGCTGTGCTGGGCCATGCTGCTGTTTTTATTCAGCGACCCGGTGCCGCCCGCCGAGCGGTTCGACATCTCGAGTTTGCGGTTCAGCGAGGGCATCGCGTGCTTTCGGGGCGCCTTCGAAGACGGTCTGGTGTTTCGGCTGCTGATGGTGTTCTTGATGATGCAGGTGGCCTGGGGCGCCTATTTCCTCTTCGGCTCGGTGTACTTGATGCGGGTGGCCGGATTCAGCACCGGGCAGGTGAGTTTTTTCATGTCCATGCTGGGCGC
>VGFD01000568.1 GCA_016868975.1 Armatimonadota bacterium
GCTTGACTGGGCGTAGGGGGGCTTGACTGGGCGTCGGGGAGCACACAGCGCAAACCGGCTTTACTGGCGTCGGGAGCACACAGCCAAACCGGCTTTACTGGCGTCGGGGAGTTCCTGCCCCGTAGCGAGCGCTGGAAGATCAACTACTGGCAAGTCCATCACCGGAAACTTTAACATGCCGATCTGCAAATTGAGGCCCGCGGGTGCTCCAAGGATGGCGTATGATTCACAACGTTTCCCGAAACATGCCTGTCTACATGCCGGTTCCGCCGCCCCGCACTCAGCCCGTCTCACACGCAAAACCCCAGGAGAAGGGCGCCGAACCGCACGAGCAGGTGCCTCCTAGTCTAGCGAGCAGGCGTTCACCCACAGCCTGCGCAGCACACTGCGCGAGAGTGACGCGAAGACGGCCAGCCCGCTCGACCAGCTCCCCACCTCAATGGTGCCGCAGGGGAAAAGCGAGTTCGACTTCAAGGTCAATATTCGCTTCCCAAAGATTCACGGCACCGGGGACATCACGCGACAGGACGACAGGCTCACCATCAACACCGAGCCCAATATCGGAGGAAAGCGCAGAGCCGTGCTGGAAGCGGATCCCGACCATAAGGGCAAGATCCGACTGACCCGTTACGACGGCTCGCAATATAGCGGCAACTTCAACAAGCTCGACAACGGCGGCGTCCGCTTCGACGACGGAGCCGGTCACACGATGACTTTTGCGCCCAACAAAGTCGGCGGCTTCGACATGTCATCCACCGGCATGGGGATAGAATCGAAGTATTCGACCATCATCTCGAACATTCGGGGCGCAGCAAAGGAATAAGTGGCCGTAGTGAAACAAGCTCATGCTTCGTTTCGCTGTCTTGGTCCGGTAGGGCCGGGCCAAGACGGGCAGAGATTGCGGCTAATTCTTTTCAGTGCCTAAGTGGTCCGCGGCGCAAGTCTGATCATGAATTGGAGCCCCGGGCGCGGACCACTAAGAGCTAGGCACGAAATAACAACTTCATACAGGCCTTCATTGGTGTTCGCGGGAGACTATTAAAACGGAGGATTCCGCGCGGTCAACAGAGAACGCCTCGAGCATGAGCGCGAGTGTCGACGAGGCTGCCCTTTCACGCAAACTCCAAGTGATGCTGCCGTTGTTGGATGAACGCCAGCGGCGGGTGCACCTGGCCTCGGAGGCCGAGGCGATCGGACACGGCGGGCGCGCGCGTCTCGGCGTCGATGTCCCCGACTTCCTCCATGGCGGCTTCGGCGGCCTCCAGCGCCTCGTCCCCGCTCTCGGGAAACGGGCACACTCAAAGGCGCGATCGAACCATTGTTGCATCCGCATGAGGTAGGACGCGCCCCTCGAATTCGCCTTGCGAGGTCGATGACGTCGGCCTCCTTGTGCTCGACCCGCCCGAGGAAGGCGACGTACTCGGCGGCATTGCCTCCGATGAACTGCTCCATGCCGTCAAGGCGGGGGAAGTACTCGTCGATCAAGCCGTCGCGCACCTGCTCGGCGAGTTCGAAAGAGGGCGAGCAACCACGTCGGACTCCAGCGCAACGCCGAGCGTGTCCCCGACGTCCAGGAAGGACCGAGAGACCGACGCGGCGAGCGCATCTACTGAGGGCCGGCACCTCACCGAACGGCTTCGTTGGCTCGGACGGTGCGGCCTTGGGCTTCCGCGTCGAACGAGAAGCCTGGCGGCACCGGGTACCGCAGCGGAGACACAGCATGCGGGCACGTTCACCGCGCCCAGGCCTCCCTACTGGATTCGAATCGACCGCAAGACCATCAATTCTTGGGAGGCGCTCATCGCGTCATCCACCGCCGAGCTGACGGCCGGTCGCGTCGTGAGCGCAGCGCCGTTCTGCGACGGCAGAGCGCCAATCACCAGGATGAGGAGGGCGAGCACCAGGGGCATGAGCACGTGCTGCGCCATTTGATCCAACAAGCTTTCCAGAAAGCGAAGCATGGGGGAAAATCCCTCCAGAATCTCCGCGGTTATGCGGGTTTCACACAGTACAGACCCGCCATCGGCGGTTGTGTTTCACGTGTCCCGGTCAGTGCCGCATGCTTCGAAGGCCGTACCGCCTCGCTCATGAAAGGCGAGAAAGGAATCTCCACAGGTGTCCCGGTCAGTGCCGCACGTTTCGAAGGCCGTACCGCCTCGCTCAAGAAAGGCTCCACAGGGCAACGCATCCTCCCTGGACATTCCGATGAAGGACACTTCCACGACTCCCAGGTCGGTTGAAGTGTCGAAAGCCAGGCCTTCTCCCCATTCCCCCCGAAGAAAAAATGCCCGGGTGCCCATGTATCTGCCTCGTACTCGCGATTGAACGCGACCCGGTCATCGCCACGCCACAGACGAAGAAAATTCCCCCAGACCAGGCCTTCTCCCCCGTTTGCGTATCTCAAGAACGCGATGTAGTCAGCCGGTAGACTGAAATCTCAGCCCGGACACAAGTTGATCAGACTGGCACCCTCATGCAATGACATTTCTGCGGTCAGCGCTTGAATGCGTGCCTCGTCGTCAATCATCTCACGCCTCGAATTTATATCCCACGCCCCACACGCTGGTGATGTAGGAAGGCCCCGGGTTGACCTCCTGCAGCTTCGCCCGCAGGTGGCGGATGTGCACGTCCACCGTGCGCTCGTCGCCGAAGAAGTCGGGGCCCCACACGCGGTTCAATAAATCTTGTCGGGTCATTGCGTTCCCCGCATTGCCGGCCAGCGCCCGCAGGAGTGAAAACTCCAGGGGAGTGAGCGCCAGCGGGCTTCCCTCAAGCTCCACGCGCTGGCCGGCCACCTCGATGCGCAGGCCGCGCCGCACGATGACCTCGGCGTCGTCGGGGGCCATCTTCAAGCGACGGAACATGGCGCGCACCCGGGCCACCAGCTCCTTCGGGTTGAAGGGCTTGGTCATGTAGTCGTCGGCGCCCATCTCAAGCCCCACGATCTTGTCCAGATCGTCGCCCCGCGCGCTCAGCATCAATATCGGCAAATTGCGGGTCTTGCGAATTTCGCGGCACACGTTGAGCCCGTCGACGTGGGGTAGCATCACGTCCAGCACGAGTACGTCGGGTGCCTGGCGGGTCACCTGATCGATGGCGGCCTTCCCGTCGCGCGCCACCTGTACTTCATATCCCTCGCGCTCCAGGTAGGTGCGGAGGACTTCCACGATGTCCCCTTCGTCGTCCACCACGAGCACGCGGCCCTGGCTCGCGAGGCGCGAAACGTCTCCAGGCGCGACGGGCGGCTGGCCTCCGTCTTGATGGGGATGCGCACGGTGATGGTGGCACCCACGCCGGGCTCACTGGCGACGGTGAGGGTGCCGTCGTGCATCTCCACGATGCGGCGCGCGATGGCGAGCCCCAGGCCACTGCCGCCGTGCTTGCGGCGGGCGCCCTCGTCGGCCTGGCGAAATTCCTCAAAAATTGTTTCCTGCTGCTCCCTGGGAATGCCGCAGCCGGTGTCGTCCACGACCACTTCGGCGACGCCTTCCACGGTGCGGATGGTAACCGTGATGCCGCCCTTTTCAGTAAATTTCACCGCATTGCTGAGGAGGTTCGTGAACACCTGGCGCAGCCGCTCGAAATCCGCCGCCACCACCACCGGGTCGCCGCTCATTTCCAGGTCGAAGCGCAGCCACTTCTGCTTGAGCGATGGCTCCACTGCCTTGTA
>VGFD01000569.1 GCA_016868975.1 Armatimonadota bacterium
ACGGACGGCGTCGCGGTGCCCGAAGACCGCGCCCCCGGATTCCGCGTGCTGTTCGCGGGTCGCCTGACGCCCATGAAAAACCTCCAAACCTGCCTGCGCGCCGTGGCGCTGGTTTCGCAGGCGACTTTCCACGTGATCGGCGAAGGCGATCAGCGGCCCGGGTTGGAGGCGCTTGCCGCGTCCCTGGGGATTTCCTCGCGCGTGGAGTTTCTCGGATCGGTCAGCGAGGCCCGGCTGGAAGAGGAATATGCGCGCGCGCACGCAGCGCTGTACATTCCGTTCGACGAGCCGATGGGATTGATCCCCATGGAGGCCGCGCTTCGTGAGGTGCCCTCGGTGGTGTCCTCGCATGCGGGGCCGGCGGAAGTCGTGCTGGATGGCCAGACGGGAATACACGTGGATGCCAAAGATCCCGCCTCGGTGGCCGACGGGCTCACGCGACTGGCCGCCGACCCCGCCCTGCGCGCGCGTCTCGGCGCGGGTGCCCGGGAACGGGTCCGCCAGGATATGTCCTTCGATCTGTACGCGCACACGCTGGAGACGGTGCTCAACAGCGCGCTCTGGCGGGTGGGGGAAGAGCAGCCTTCATGAAAATCGCGCTGCTGCAAGGCGCGTTCGGAGCCTGGGGCGGCGCGGAGCAATTGCTGGCGCTGCTGGCCGAGGGGTTCGTGGCGCGCGGTCACCACGTCACGGTAATGAGCGGGGACTTCTCGGAGATTGCCCACGAGCGGCTGACCAGAACCGGCGCCACGCTGGAAACCCTCACCCACATGCACGGCCAGGGCTGGAAGCGCCTCCAGGTGCGCCTTGGCGGCGGCCGCGCGCGAGTCGACGTGGCGCCCCTGGCCGACCACGTGGTGCGCCTGGATCGCGGCGCCATGGTGCGGGGCGCGGGGATGCTGGCGCGGCGGCTCCAGCAGTTTGACGTGGTGAGCCCGCACAATTTCCCCAGCCCGTGGTGGGTGGCGGAGGCCTGCTGGCGGGGGGGCGATACGCCACCGGTGGTGTGGCACTGCAACGAGCCGTCGCGCTCGCTGTATCCCGGGTTGTTTGACGCGGCGTCGTTTCAGTTCACGCCCTCGAAGGATCCTTTGCAGGCGCATGACCGGAAAGCCGGTCACTGGTTTGGCTCGATCGTATACCTGAGCCATTACGTGGCGGCGCGCGGAAATGCAATTTTCGATCGAGACGACGCGCGGGTGGTGTATCCGGGAATCCCGCTGGATCCATACGTGCCTCGGCCGCAGCGCAGGCCGGGACCGTTTCGCGTCCTGACGGTGAACCGACTGGTGGGGCCGAAAAATGTCGACGTGGCCCTCGACGCGGTGCGGAAATTACCCGACGTCGAATTGCACATCGTTGGAGACGGCCCACTGATGGATGATCTGCGCGCGCGGGCGGCCGGCCTGGAGCGCGTCCGCTTCGATGGATTTCTCGGCGACGAGGGGTTGCGGGCGGCGTATGCGGATGCCGACGCACTCCTGTTCATCCCCACCGGCGAGCCCTTCGGACTCGTGCTCCTGGAAGCCGCGGCGCTCGGCGTGCCCGCGGTGGCGTCCAACCACGGCGGCCCGTCGGAAATCGTGGTCGAGGGCCAGACCGGCACGCGCGTCGATCCGACCTCCGCAGAGGCTGTGGCGGCGGGGCTGCGGCGGCTGCAGTCCATGTCCCCCGAAGACCGCCGCCGCCTGGGCGACGCCGCAAGGCTGAGGGTAGAGCAGTTGTTCTCGGTGGACCGTTTCGTGTCTGAGTACGAACGGATCTTCCAGGGGCTGGATTCCGTCAAACGGTGACGACGTGTTGCACTGTCCAGCAGCGCAAGAAGCAGTCCAGCGGTAGACGTGATCACTGTGAGGCAGCGGCCGCTCCCCGATACACAACCGGTTGGCTTATCGACGGCGGCATACCACTGACTCGTGGAGATCAGCTCGTACGTGCGCCACACAACACGGTAGTGGTAGGTTTGATTTGTGACGGGGTCTTGAGGCACGGACCCGAGATATTTCGGACACAACAAGGCCAATCCGTCAGGATAGCTCCCGGTGTCGAGGCGATGAAGGTGTAGGGCAAGCATGACGCGCGCTGCCTGATAGGCGGAGCGAGTCGTCAGAAATTGTCCCATGGCGCGCTCCACGTTGGGCATCAAGATGAGGTGCAGAGTCCCACTCCAAAGCGATTCGAGCATCCCCCCTGGCGGCTTGCTCAGCATCCCACGCAGCCCCGCATGGTCCGAGACAATTACAAGACGGCGCACCTTCATGTATTCGTTGTCAAAAAATATCCGCTCGCGTTTCATGAACCAGGAGTTCGGCGAGGGGAGCTCCAAATTTTCAGCATGATCCCGCACTCTGTTTAGTTCGAAAAAATTGTACACGTTGGCCGCATAGTCATCGTCCATGCAATTCAGAAACGCGTCGTCCCGCAGGGTAGGTGCTTCAAGAAGGGCGAGGGCCCGAGAGGCTCCATCCCTGTCGAGCGAATCTCGGGACAGCAACGCCAGCAGGGGTGACAACCCGTACTGCTGGACTGAGGTCCCCAACATCGCGTTGAGCAGGGGGCCGGTTTAGGCAGCCCGCGCGCCCAGGGATGCTGCCAGCGCGTAGGCTTCGGCGGCAGCCCCCGGCGCACCGCGCATCTCCTCAAACAGGCCCAGCGCGTACAGGTGCTGGCCAAGCGCACGAAACCGGAGATACGGGCTGTTCTTAGCGACACCTCGCCAGGGCCCGCGAAATTGTATCCCGGGAGCCATGGCCAGCTCGCGAAGGAATGGTGTTCCGCGCCGCGCGCTCGTTGCATGGCCCTCGGTGACGCTGAGGTCCCGACGCAGCGCGGCTTCCACGTCCGAACGCGTCTTCCCGGTCACATAGCGGCTCATGGGCGCACCGGTAGAATCCGCCCACTTGCAGAGCCGGGCATAGCCGTCCTGATCGGCGGGAACCTGCTCGCGCGCCTGGAGGCGCATCAATGCCGTTCGGTACACGGAGGCGGCGAGGTCCGGGTCGTCCTCCCGCACACTGAGCAGCCAGCCCAGAACCGAGGCGTGCGCGACGATGTGAAGCGCCAGGCTGAGCAGAAACACGATCCCGCCCAGATACAGCCACACACGATTTCTGGCCAACCGAAGGTGCACACCCCCATGTTAGCACGAGCGCGGTGCTCGTCGGAAGGCCCGAGCGTGAACCCAACTCCTGAAGAAAACGCCCTGAGCTATCGCGCCTTGCAGTGGATGAAGTACTGTCCGCCCAGGGGAAGCCAGCCGAGAAAGTTTTCCAGGCCGCGGATGGCCTTCAGGGCGGCCGGGAAAAACAGCGTGTAGGTGCGTTTCAACACCGTCAATTTGCCCGCTTCGGCGATGCGGACCATTTCCGGCGGCGGCACCAGCACCGCGTCGGCGTCGTAGATGCAATTGGAGACCAGTTTGCGGGTCACCGGGTTGTAGGGATTGTGCTCAAATATCACGATGTCGGCGCCCGGGCGCGCGCGGCGCACGATATCGGCCATGACTTCCGCGCGCTGCGGCGGCTGCACGTGGTGGAACACGCCGGCCACAAAAATCAAGTCGAACGGCTCGGTGGCTGGCTCGGCCGCCGGATTTCCCAGCGTAAAGAAAGTGGCGCCGGGCACTAATTTGCGTCCCACCTCCAGGCTCTTTTTTGATGTGAC
>VGFD01000570.1 GCA_016868975.1 Armatimonadota bacterium
ACGTGATCGATGGCGACCAGCGCCTCGGGCACCGGGCAGGTGACGTGCAGGGTGGCCATCTGATCGGCGCTTGCCGGCCGCGCGAGCAAAACCACCAGAAGGAACAGCCAGATCTTGGGGCGCATTGCGCGGGCCGGATTCGCGGCGGCGCTTCGAGATCTCCTCCCGGCGCCAGTCGCCGCGCAGGGCCGGGGCGCGGCGCCAGCGAACTTGCGGCGCGTGTCGCTGGATGCTGAGCGGGAGTCACGGAAGGCGCGCTGCGCCCACCTTCTGGTGGTGGGCGTGCGGCAACGCGAGCCGGTGGCCCTCTGCACCAAGAAGGTGACCGCCACGCTGATCTGTCCGCGGTACAAGGCCGCCGACTATTCCGCCTGCGATGCCCACGAGCCAGGCGGGGCGATGACCCGCCTGTTCGGCCCCGACGAGCCCCACGCCAGCGCGTTCACCGAAGCGTTCATCGGCTCGCACCGCGCCTTCGCCGAGATCGTGGTGGACTTCATGGTGCCGGAGTGGCGCGCCGCCGAGCGCGGCGCGGTACCGCGCGGCGGACTGGCACGCAGCGCGCCGGAGAAGGAGAAGAAGCCGTGGCGCTTCTTCCAGTGGCGTATCGGAGGCAGCGCGCCGGCGCCCCGCAACAACCCGCCCGGCCCCACCGTATCCCCGCCGACGCCACCCGACAGCGTTCTCGAAGTCGCGGATCAGCTTCGCGAGAACGCGCGCCCGCCGTCACCCCAGCGGGAAGCGCAGGGCCGCCGCACGCCACCGGCCGCCAGCCGCATTCCCCTGGCGGACGGCCACGTCGGCGACCTGCGCATCCTTGACTGGCGCGGCACTTCCCGCGTTGAGTGGCACTCGCCGGGCTCCCGCGCCGCGCGGCCTCCGCTGGACGTCCGCTGGCACCGCCACAACGACGGCGGGCGGATTCTGTTGGGCGCGCAGTCGGTGGGCGCCGGCCACGTCGTCTACGGGACGCGGCTGCGACACGCGCCGGGCGAGGAAGACATCCTCGACCTGGAGGAGATGGTGACCGCGCTGCACCTCGCGGACGGGCGCATCCGCTGGCGCTGGCGCAACGTCTCGCTGGCCTGTACGCCCCAGATCCACGACGAAGTGGTGCTGCTCCGCCGCGAGGAAACTCTGTGGGCGGTCGACCTGCACACCGGCCGCGTCCGCTGGACCGTGGACACGCCCGGCGCGCACGCCGAGGAGGCGGGGATCTCGCACGGCCGCGCCATTTTCCACGCGGGGCCGCGCTTCCAGGCGGTGGACCTGCGGACCGGCCGCACGGCCTGGGAGGTGAAGGCCTCCCGCCACGCTCCCCGTCCGATGACCGGGACTTCGCTGGTGGTGCTGGCCGGCGAGGAAGGCATCCGCGCGGTGACATCCAGCACCGGGCAGGACGCCTGGCGGGTGCCCGGGCTGGGCGCCGAGAACCGCGTCCCGGCCGTGACCCGCGATCACGTGATCTTCTGGACCTGGGACGGCGTCCTGCACGCGGTGGAAACCGTGACCGGACGCCGCGCGTGGACGCTGCGAAGCAACGCGGGATACCCGGGCGACGACCCGCTGGCGCATCACGGCGTGGTGCTGTACCGCGACGGCGAGCTGGGGGACGCGGTGCTGTGCGCCGTGGACGAGGAGCGCGGCCGCCCGCTGTGGCAGGTGCCGATGGAGGAGACCCTCTCCGGAAATGTCGGCGTGCGACGCAATCAAGTGTTCGTGGCCACCTCGCACAACGAGATGACGGTGCTGGAGTTGGAGACCGGCCGACTGCTCTGGCGCCTGTTCACGCCCATCGCGGGCATGCGCGCGACTGAAGACGTGGTGCTGCTGTGGAACAGCGGCCGGGTGGTGTGCCTGGAGGAGTAGGCGGCTGCAAAACGCCTCTAGGAACTTCGGTTTAGAGCGGCGCTCTGGCGATGATCTCCAGCGGATACTTTGACATCTCGTGGTACTTCGAAGGCGCCCTGTCCGGCCCGTACACGTCCATCACCGCGCGATACAGCGGGGAGCGGCGGTCGCCCAGCAGGTTGCTCCACTCGCGCGGATCGACCCCGCCGTCAATCGCGTACGCCATCGCCCGCAACACCGTAGCGCCGCCGCCGTTGTAGGCGGCCAGCGAGTGCGCGAATATCTGGCGGTCGCTGGGCGGCCCGCTGGTCCGGTAATACGCGTCGACCTTGTGCGCGAAGTCGGTGTCGTAGCGCTCCAGAGGGCGCTGGATGACCCCGTGCTTGATGGCCAGGATGCCGATGCCGGCCGGCACGTTCTTCTCGGGGATGTAGCGCTCGTCGACCGGCTCCAGGCTGAGCCCCTGGGAGCGGGCCTCGGACGCGCCCAACTGGAGCAGGCCCACGTACCCCGTGCGGCTGACCGCGTTGGGATTGAACCCGCTCTCCTGAGCCACCGTCGACTTCAGGAGCAGCGGCGGAAGCGGCGGCGTCTGGCTCCACTTCTCGGCGATGGCGCGCAGAATCAAGTCGTTGTAGGCGTTCTCGTTCGCCCCGTAGCCCCAGTCGGTGTCCAGCGAGCTGGAAAACCCGTCGGCAGGAGCAGGGGCGCCTTCCTTCGCACTAACTGAAGAAAGGGAAGGAAGGTTCGATGCCACGTTTGGAGTTGAGGCGGATATTTCCATTGCGGCGGCACTTCTGTTCCGGTCGCGCCCGGATCCTTCTCCTGAGGCGCAACGCCGGTGCGGCGATGGATTTTCAAGTTTGTGCTAGAATGACTTCCGAATGAAGGACGCTCTGCAACTCGGCGTGCGCGTGCGCGACTTCTACGAGATCGTTCGCCTGCTGGGCTCCAGCGAGCTGTCCCGGGTGTACCTCGCGCGGGGTCCCCAGGGCTCCACCAGGTACATCGTCAGGGAGCTGGCCCCGCCGGTCGAAAGTCCCAAACAGATGGAGCGCGTGGTCGCGCACTTCATGCGCGCCTTCGAACCGGTGCGCCAGCTCAAGCACACCGCGCTTCCCCGCATCTCCGAGTGTTTCGTGTGGGAGGAGATGGCCTACACCATCCGCGAGTACGTCGAGGAGCACACGCTGCATCAGGTGGTGCAGGCTCAGAAGGGGCCGGCTCCGGATGCGCAGGTACGCGCCTGGATGGGCCAGTTGTGCGACGCGTTCGAGTTTCTGCACGGGCAGAATCCGCCGTTCGTGTTCAGCGGCCTCAAGCCGGAGAGCATGGTGATCTCGCCGCTGGGCAAGGTGCGCATCCTCGACTATCCCTGGCCCAGCTTCCTTCCCCGCGAGCTGCAGTGGAAGTACGCGCGCCGCACCGCGCCGGGCTACGTTTCCCCGGAGCAGGCGAAGGGCGAGGCGCCCACCGTCGCTTCCGACGTGTTTAACCTGGGCAGCCTGTACTACTTCATGCTGACCAAGGCCGACCCTTCGCAGTACCCGTATTCGAAAAAGCGCTTTCCCATCCAGCGCATGGACGGCACCGAGCAGATGGCCGCGCTTCTCGATCGGGCCCTGGCCGAAAAGCCCGCCGATCGCTTTGCCAGCGCCGCCGAGCTGAAGGCCGCTTTGAGCGACGCCGGGGCCCCGGCGGACGCTCCGGCGGGGGAATTGCCCTTCACGCTCGACAGCCATCAGGTCGTGCTGGAAAACCTGCGCAAGGGCGAGGTGGTGCGCTGCAAGATCCACCTCGCCAGCAAGAC
>VGFD01000571.1 GCA_016868975.1 Armatimonadota bacterium
GCCGGGCGGGATGGATGAGCAATGAACCCCATCAGCGCGCGCCAGGCGGCGGCGGCCGTCTTTCGCCCGGTCGACAGTCCCAACGTGGCCTGGCGCCACCAGGCCGAGAACGACTCTTGCAGCACCCCGAGCTTCGTTGCGGATGGCCACGTGGTGGCCAGCGACGGCGAGCACCTGCTCTACCTCGAGGCGGACGGCAGCCGCTGCTGGGACCGCCCGACCGGCGGTTGGACTCCCTTTCGGCCGGCGGCCCGCCCGAGTGGAGGCGCGCTGTGGGCACCGGAGGGCGGCGCGCTGCACGCCTACGACGCCGCCGGCAACAAGCCGTGGATCTTTGGCCACGGCATGCAGATGGCGTCCATCCAGCCAGCCGTGGCCCCCAACGGGGACGTCTTCGTCTGCATGCGCGACGCGGAGCGGCGCGCGCCCTGCCTGCTCCGGCTGAGCGCGGCCGGCGATGAGATCTGGCGGGCGCCCCTGCCCATGCACGCCTCCGCGCCGCCGCTGCCGGACGGGACCGGGGGCGCGATCGTCCGCTGCGACGACGACCGCGTGATCCACCTCGATGGGAACGGCCGGGAGGTCTGGAACCGCCCGCTTCCGGAGCGCCTCAACGGCCGCCCGGCCCTGGCGCCGGATCGCTCCGTGTGGATCGGCAACGACTGCGGACAACTGTTCCGCATCGGCTCCGAAGGGGAGGCCCGAGCGGTCTTCCAGGCGGACGGGCAACTGCGCGGCGCTCCCGCCTTCGACGGGGACCGCGCCTACGTCACCAGCATGGACCGCCGCCTCTACGCGCTCGACCTGCAAGGCCGCGAGATCTGGCGCCACGACGTGGGCGAGTTCCTGGAAGACGGCGCGGTGGTGCTGCCGGACGGCACCGTGGTGGTGGCCGGCTTCGAAGGAGCCATCCACGCGCTCACCCGGAGCGGACAACTGGCCTGGACCGAGCGGGTGGGCCGGTCGCCCTCCGCGCTGGTCACCGACGGCCGCGGCACCGTGGTGCTGGGGGCCCGCGCGCAGGTGGTGGCGCTGCGGCCCGGCGCCGCGCTGGAAACCCTGGAGCGCCACGCCCCGCTGGAGGAGCCGCCCGCCATCACCCACGAGGACGGCTGGATTGTCGTCGACAACGTGCGCGTCCCGCGCCGCGGCGGTCCATCGGTGAAGCGGTAGAGCCTCCCGCGCGGGGTGGTGGATGTGCGGCCCGGGCGGGTTGCAAGGCTAAAGATCCGCTTCGCCTCTTCGGTCTACCCCGGGCCCCGAAGACCGGGCGCCGGACGGGGAAATGCTGCAACTCATCGGGTCGGGCTTGCCCCGGATCCGTCGCCGTCAGATGATGGGGGAAAGACCCGGGAGGTAGGATTGATGAACTTCATCGGGACCGTCAAGGGAACGCCCGCGCCCGGGAGCCCGCTTCCCGCGCGCGCGAAGCTGGGGACTTCCCCCCCGGTGGGAGCGGATGAGAGCGCCCTGGAGAGGCGCCTGGCCAACGTGGGGCTGGGTGATGCCTGGGAAGGCGTGGCGCGGGGCGCGGATGGGCCGGCGCAGTCGAGCGACGAGGTGGAGTCCCTGACCGGCCGCGTGAGCCGCTCCCTTGATGGCGATGGGAAGGAACGTCCCCTGATGCCGGACGAGCAGCGCTCCCTGGCCTCGGCGCTCTCCGCGTTCGACCCTGCGATCCTCCACAACCTGGAGCAGTCGGGCCTCAAGGTACGGGTCGTGGACACCGGACACCCCCCGCCTGGCGGCTACCCTGGCCAGGTAATGCAGTGGCCGCCGAATGGCCTGGGATACTACAACTACAACCACAAGACACTGGTGCTGCGCAGGCAGGATCTGCGGGAGGGCGGGAGCCAGGAAGGACGCGACACCGTGCACCACGAGGTGGCTCACGCGGTGGACGACATGCTCTCCCCGGATCGCGACGGTCGGCCCGACGACGCCACGAACAACGATCCGCGCGTGCAGCGGATGTTTGGCGCCTACCTGGAACGCGTTCGACGGGACCATTCCGCACAGTGGAGCGACTACGCCGCCACCGACCCGCACGAGTACTATGCCGAGGGGGTCTACATGGCAACCGGCGGGGAACGCACCAGGGAGACGCTGCGGACCCGCGATCCGGATCTGGCTGCCTACGTGGCGGAGACGCTGGAGCGCGCGAAGAGTCCCGGATTGCCCGAACGCCAGCAGGGCTGACACAGAGCAGGAGGGCGCGGCCGGAAAGTCACGTAGTGCGGCGGGGAGATCCCCGCCGCACTACGTCGAGCCCTGCGGGAGATCAGCCTTACGTGTGGGTGGTGTCGATGTTCACCCGGCGACCATCCGTCAGCAGGGCCGGGTCTTTGGCGATCGTGGCGGCGATGCGGCCGACGTTGTCGAAGTACTCATGGGTCGTCCCCTGCAACGGTTTGGCACCCTGGTCGATACGGCCGTTGACGAAGCCGCCTCCGCCCTCGCGCAGCATCTGGACCGCCGTGTCGGCGCCCCACTTCCGCACCGAGTCGGTCATCACACCGGCCCCTGCCTTCAGGCTGGTCCGGTTGTCTGAGCTGGTGAGCGCCTGCAACGCGGACTCGGCACGGCTCGGATCGTACAACTGGCGTACCTGGTCCTGGTTGATGTTGAGCGGGCTGACGTTCTTCGAGAGAGGATTGTGGTCCTTTTCGGAGTCGCGCTCGCTGTTGCTCATGGTGCGGGTCTCCTGCAGTGCCCCGATTCCGTTGAAGAGGTTTACAGATCCCCGACCCGGAAATACCCCCTAGATCTGAGGGGAGCCCAGACACCATGGACGACAAAGGCAAGAAGCAAGACGCTGAGAAAACCGGTTCCGGGGGCGGTAGGGACGGGTCGGCCCGGGAGGGCCCATGAACGAAACACTACTGGCCCCTGACGGCATTCATGCAACGTCATGTACAGCCGGCGTTGCACATCGCCGACCGCGGTCAGGTAGGGATCGGTTGATATCTAGATATCTAGCGTGATATATCTAGATATATGAAGACAAGTATTGAGATTACCGATGTGCTGCTCAACCAGGCCCGCCAGATCGCGGCCCGGGAGGGCACGACGGTTCGGGCACTCGTCGAAGAAGGGCTGCGCACCGTCCTGGCGCGTCGCAGCGAAAGTGCGGCCTTTCGGCTGCGTGACGTAAGCTTTAAGGGCGACGGCCTCGCGCCCGGCGTGGACTGGTCGTGGGATTCCGTGCGCGACCTGATATACGGCGCGCCGGGAGTATGACCGCCGTCGACACGAACATCCTGGTTTACGCCCATCGCGAGGACTCGCCGTGGCACGAACGGGCGAGCGCGTGCCTGCGAAGCCTCGCGGAGGGGAATCAACCCTGGGCTATCCCGTGGCCCTGCATTCATGAGTTTCTCGCCAACGTGACCCACCCGCGCATCTACAAGACGCCTACGCCCGTGGAACTTGCTCTTGACCAGGTGAACGCGTGGCGAGAGTCTCCAACACTCGTCGTGCTGGCTGAGGAAAATGGATACTGGGGGCACCTCCAAACCCTGCTGAAGGAGGGTCAGGTCGCCGCCGCGCGTGTCCACGACGCACGCATTGCCGCGATATGCCTCCTCCACGGCGTCCGCGAACTGTGGTCCGCTGACCGTGACTTCGGACGCTTTCCGACCTTGAAAGTCCGCAATCC
>VGFD01000572.1 GCA_016868975.1 Armatimonadota bacterium
TACCGGCCGCCCCATAAAACCCCCGATTGCGCTCACTTATTTTGCGGAGCGCCCTTAGTGGCGGGCCTTCTCGCGGTAGAACTCGCCGCAGATCAAACCACGTAATGTGCAGCCACGCCTGCAGCACGACCAAAATGCCGGCGAGCGTCCAGAATGAAGGACGCATGAGGCTGGCCACGATCATTCATAATGGTGTACAGGAACGGAAGGGCGCTCCAGATCTCAATCCCGCGCTGGGTCAAGATGTCGAGCCGGCCGACGGAATATCCCACGAGGGCCACCAGAAGTCCGAAGGCCGGGCTGATGCGGAAGCCATATAGCAGATTGGGAAAAGACGTCGCGACCGGAAGCGCGACTGTGCCGAGCGTGCGCGGGGTATGATTAAGGGCACGTAATGAAACCGGTTGGACAAGTGAGGAGCCAGAACGCGAGTCGAGGTCGGGAGCGCAAGCCAGCGAGCACCGCAGCCGTACCTGGACGGTACGGTGAGGAGCGCCGTCGCGGGGCGCCCCGAAATGGTCCGCAACGTTCAAAGTCATTCCGTTACGGGCCCCTAAATCGCTTCCCGCAGTTTCTTCGCCTGGTATTCCCGACGCCGCCGCGCGAGGCGAGCCTCCCGCGCATGACGACGGCTCCAGGCGGCGCCCATGTCGGCTTTATCGCGCACGTCTCGAATGAACTGTTCGAAAAAATTCACTGAGCGGAGGCGCTCGTTGTCGTAGCGAATCTGTGGAATGCGGATGGAAACCGCGCGATCGGCATCCTGGCTCGGCGTTAGCTTGTGCTGGCTTCCGTCAAGCTCCACGAACAGCCATTGCCCGCCGCGGCCCTTGCGCTTGTAGTAGATCAGGAAGTCGACGCGGTACGACGGAATTTTTCCACCGACGACGCGAACCTGGCCGTACACGATCATCAACTCGTCCTTTCCGCGCCAGTACAGTGCGGGCTGGCGCAGATCGCCGCCGGGCCGCCACTCGTAGTCGTCGAGGACCAGCACGGAGCAGCGACGGGCGTCCGGAGCATGCTCCACGAGACGCGCGCCAGGGCGACGCAGGACGTGGAAAACGAAGAGGAGCTCCGGCCCAGTATCGCGGGGAAACAGGCTAATAGTCCGCTGGCAGTCCACGTCGCCGATGTTCTTGCGCGCATCGCGATAAATCGCGTCGGCGGGCGCGCCGAACGCCAGCATCTGCTCGACGGTGGCGCCGATGGGATAGGGCAGCCGCGTCCTGCGGCGCCGCCTCGGCACGCCGTCGAGAGGGTCGCTCTTCATCGCCGCTTTCAACGTCCGCATCTCAGCGGCGGAGGCGGAATACACATCCGCAAGCTGCACGATCCGCTTGTCGCTGGGCAATGCGTCGCCAGTTTCCCAGCGTGCCACCAGGGAGCGCGAGGCACCAATACGCGCGGCGACGTCCTTCTGAATCAGCCCGAGCGCGCGCCGCAGGCGCTTGAGCATCAGTCCAAGCTCGTGTTTCATGGTGGAATAATAACCCGTTCACGCTTGCGTGCCAATAGAAATCTCGTAAAAGCCATGTAAATTCCGTCGCACGGTTTCCGAACGGATGTGAACACGCATTAACGGCAGGTGTCCGATTTGTTAAAATCATTCGATTCCTCACGCCGCGCCGAGTCCGCAGATAGTACGGCTTCCGGCCCGCCTTACAGCCTTGCTCCACATATCCGCAGCCGCGCGGCGCTCCACGAAGGTACGCCCGCGCGTAAAAAAGTACGCACGCCTCCCCGCGTGGCGCGAAGTCGTCGGGTATTGCCCTCCCGCCTTGAGCCACGCGTCCCCGCGCTCCGCTGCGGTCCAACCATTCGCGCGTCTCGGGCCGTCACGCCCAACGCCGCCGATCGCCGCCGTCACGCCCACTCCGGCCTTGAGTGCATTGCTGGGCGGTGCGGTCCAGCACCGGTGGCGGTAAACCCGGCACCCGGGACGCGTGTTACCGCACCCGTGACATTAGTTCCGCGCCGATGGGCGTTTCGAGGGTGACGTCACGCCCCTCCCGCCGCCATACCCACCGGCCACTCTAAGTGGTCCGCGGCGCAAGTCTGATCATGAATTGGAGCCCCGGGCGCGGACCCCAAATCGGTTTGATCGTGTCGCGCGACACGCCCGGGTCAGTCGTCGTCCCGTAAGGCGAAGCTACTTGTGTCGCGCGCCACTAAGCCTCCACGGTCACGCCACCGTCAGCCCGTCCCCCAGCCGCTCGCCGGCCCCCATCTCACGGTAGAGTCTCAGGTAGTGGTGTAAGACCGGAGCACTTTGGTCTAACCTGTTGACAAAAGAGCCATCGACATGCCTTCCTGGTGATTGAATCGCAATCAAACATCAGGGGAGGCGTCGATGGCTGACGATAGTTTGCCACTTTCGGAGTTGATGTGCAAGGCCGGCTCGGAGTCTCAGGACTTCTTGAGGACGGCCATTGAGATGATGGCGCGCATGCTCATGGAGATGGAGGTGCTGCAACGTACTGGGGCAGCCCTCAACGAGCGTAGTGAGGATCGCCTCGTCCAGCGGAACGGCTACCGTCCTCGGCGGTGGGATACGCGCGCCGGGACGATCGAGCTGCAGATTCCCAAGCTGCGGCAGGGTTCGTACTTTCCGTCGATCCTGGAGCCGCGGCGTCGGGCAGAGCGTGCACTGGTGTCCGTGATCCAGGAAGCCTATGTGAAAGGCGTCAGTACGAGGAAGGTTGACGACCTGGTCCAGGCCATGGGCCTTGAGGGCGTGGACAAAAGCATGGTATCCCGACTGTGCCAAGAGCTCGATGAGCTCGTGGAGCAGTTTCGGAACCGACCGTTGGAGGGCAGGTGGATCTACATCTGGCTAGACGCGACCTACTTGAAGGTACGGGAGGACGCCAGAGTCCGCAACATGGCGATGGTCGTCGCAGTTGGGGTCAACGATGAAGGTAAGCGCGAAGTGCTCGGACTGGATCTCGGCCCAGCTGAGGATGAGACGTTCTGGACCGCGTTTCTGCGGGGTCTCGTGGCTCGCGGCCTGGCTGGCATGCAACTCGTCACCAGCGACTCCCATCTTGGCCTCAAGAAGGCGATCGCTGCTATCCTGCACGGCGCCAGTTGGCAGCGCTGCAGAGTGCACTTCATGAGGAACGTCCTCAGCACAGTGCCGAAGAGCGCTCAGAGTGTAGTCGCCGCCACTGTACGCACTATATTCAATCAGCCGGACCTCGACTCCGCCCGCAAGCAGGTCGAGACTGTCGCCCGTTCCCTTGAGAAGCAGTTCCGTCAGGCCTCAAAGGTAATCCTCGAGGGCATGGACGACGTACTCACTTTCATGGCGTTTCCTGAGGAGCATGCCCGCCAGATTTACTCAACCAATCCTCTCGAGCGGCTCAACAAGGAGATCAAGCGTCGCACGGATGTAGTTGGCATCTTTCCGAGCCGTGCCTCCGCCATCCGGCTGGTTGGAGCTCTCCTCATGGAGCAGAGTGACGAATGGACGGTGGCCCGCCGCTACCTCACGCAAACGTCCTTGAACAAGGTAACTGACGGTCCACAACTGGGCCGGGATTTGGAGGGCCCGAAGGCGAAAACCGTGCCAATCAAATAGGCGGACAAGCAATCGCGAGGGAGCACGTCGGCTTTTGAGTTACACCACTTGACAAGACACTACCAGGTCTTCT
>VGFD01000573.1 GCA_016868975.1 Armatimonadota bacterium
ATCGATCGCGCGGCGTGTCCAGGAAGTAGTTCATCATTGCTGGAGTGACGAGCTGATCTGAAGCTGGGGAGGATGGTTCTTCTGCGCTGCTCGGAGGATCGGCAGGCGGCTCGGAGGTGGGGCCTGGACCCGGATCGGTAGGCGGATCTGATGGAAGGATCAATCCACCGCCGCTGCCGCCGCTCGGCGCGGCGGTGACGTTGAGGGTGACGGTGGTGATGTTGGAGTTCACTGCGCCATCGTTGACCCGGTAGGTAAAGCTGTCTGTGCCCGCGAAACCGGCGTTGGGCGTATAGCTAAAGCTGCCATTGGCGTTGAGCAGCAGCGTGCCGCTGCTCGTGCTGGCAACCAGCACGGCGGTGATCGGATCGGCGTCGACATCACTGTCGTTGCCCAGGATGCCCGATGCGCTCACGGTCAGCACGCCACCTTGCGTCACACTGTAGCTCTCGCTGCTGGCAACTGGCGGATCGTTCATTGCCGTGACATCCACGCTCAAGCTGTTGGGCGTGGCGTCAAAGGCCGGGCCATGGGTATCGCGCACGGAGAAGGTGAAGCTCGCATATCCCACCCCGTTGGCGTTGAGCGCTGGCGTGAACACCAGATTGCCCGCGGTAAGGTCAGCCAGTGAGATCACGTCCCCCGCATTGACCGCTACCCCGGATAGCGTGAGACTACCCACTCCGGGCAGCGTGTCGATGCGTACCGCGCTCAAGGCGTCACCCGCATCCGGGTCGATGAACCCAAATTCCGCAGTGGTGAAGACATGGGCCGTGTCTTCGTTCGTGGTGACGGCGTAGTTCGTTCCCGCCGGCGCTTCGTTGAGGTTGGTCACCGTGACCGTAATGGCCTGGGTGCTGGTATTCAGTCCGTCGCTCACCTGCACGGTGGGGTTGTAGACTTTGTCGGCACCGGCATCGGCGGGGGCCTCGAAGTCCGGCGCGGTGTTGAAGCTCAGCGCCCCGCTGCTGGCGTTGATGCTGAACAGCCCCTGGTCGGCGCCCGCCACAATGCTGTAGCTGGGTGTGCCCGCCGGTACATCGGCATCTGTCGAAGTGACGCTGAGCACCGCGGTGCCCCCTCGGCCATGCTGACACTGGCCGAGCTGCTGATCACCGGGGCGTTGTCGTTCACCGGCGTGACCGTGATGGTGAAGCTGCCCGCAGTGGTGGTGCCGCTGCCGTCATCGACGCTGAAGGCAAAGCTGTCCGAGCTGGTCTCGCTGCCGTTGTGATCGTAGCGGATGCGGTTATTGTCCAGGTCGTCCTGGGTGAAGGTATCGCTCACGCCCAGGGCGGTGCCATTCAGGCGCAAGGTGCCGTTGGCCGGGACCGCACTGAGGGTGTAGACCAGCTGCGCGGGGCCGTGGTCCACATCGGTGCTGGCGAGCATCGTGTTGCTGATGAGCGTGCCGCTGCTGTTCTCCGCCACCGTGAGCCCAGTGTTTGTCGCCAGCACCTGCTCGTCGTTCACCGCGTTGACGCTCACGGTTGGGGTGATGGCCAGCGTTGCGGTGTTGTCGTTGGGCGCGCTGTTCGAACCGTTGTCGTCCAACCGGGTAAGCGTCACGACGCGGTTGGCCGCGGTCGGATCCTGGCTGGTGTTCTGGTACGTCATGCCTTCGACCAGCGTCTGCATCTGAGCGGTCGTGATGCCGGCCCCCTTGGTCAAGCTGACCGTGGCCGTGCCGCTGGCCACGCTGACCGTGTAGCTCATGGCGTTGGTCGCCGTGGTGCCCGAGCCGCCGTTGACCAACTGGATCGTCGTGCCATCCACCGTGATCTGCTCTGCCGATCCATCCGTCACGTTGCTGACCGTGAAGTCCAGCCGCGTCAGCGTCTGGCCCGCCTCCACCGTCGAAGCGCTCACAGTACCAAACAGGTCCACCGCGCTGCCGCCCTCGGTGAACGTTGGGTTCGTACCCGTCGCCGTCAGCGTCGGTTCGTCGTTGATGGGGCTCACGGTGATCGCCACCGTATCGGTATCGGAGAGGTTGAGATCGTTCGCCAGCGTCAAGACTTCCCCGCCGGTCAGGGCCCGTGAATACAGCCGCACCTCGTCGAGCCGGCCGGTGGCGTGCCACTTGCCGCCGCCCGAGTCGACGGTGCGGCCGATGGCCATCGCGTCCAGGCTGGTCACGTAACTAAAGTCGGGCAGCGTGCTGGCGTTGCCGGTGTTGTAGGTCAGCTGGCCGGCACTGGCCTGTACGCCGTCGACGTACAAGCGGTTACCGGTGGCACCCACGGTCACGGCCACATGGTGCCAGTTGCCGTCATTGATGGCGGCGCTGCTGCGATAAACCGCCAGCTGCGCCACACCGTTTTCAAGCACCTCGAAGGTGAGGTAGCCCGATGCGCCGAGGAAGAGCGCGACGTAGCTGCCGGGATCGGCAGTGTCCGAGATGGAGAAGATCGTCTCAAAGGTGCCATTGACCTTAATCCATCCGGCAATTGTCCCGTACGTCAGGCCGGCGAGGCTGGCCACGCTGGAGGACAGGTCGACATAGTCGTCCGTGCCGTCCAGGTTCAATACCTGACCGCGCGTGACGTCGCTGACAGTCGAAGCGCCGTTGGTCAGCGTGCCGTTTTGGGTCGTGCCTGGCGCTACGTCGTTGGCGTTTCCCTCAAAGATGTAGCGGCTATGCAAGTAGGCGTCGATGTTCAGGCTCACCAGCGTCGAGTCGAGCGAGGATAACGTTAGAGTAGAGCCGCCGTTGTAGTTCGACGTGGGCGTGTAGGTCAGTCCGTTCAGCGCAGCGTTGATGGCCGCCACCGTGCCGCGGAAGGTCATGGTGGTGTCAGCGGCGCCGTCGCCGCTGGCGAAGGTCAATCCCGCAGTGCCGCCGAGCGTGAGCGTGCCGTCGGTGACCGTGAGCGTGACTTCCGGCGTGCCGGCCCCGGCATCGGCCTCGCTGATCGTGATGGCGTTGCCGTCGGCCGTAGAGAACACGAGATTCGTGTCCTCGTTGGTGGTCTGTGCGCCAGACAAGCTGATGACCGGCGACACGTTGGCCACCGTTGCCAGCCGGTAATACGTGCCCCCGCGTCCCCGGTGCCGTTGCCGGACCAGACGAAGACGGCCGTGCCGTCCACCCAGGCCACAGAGGGATATTGCTGCGCATTGGTCGTCGTCGTGTTGACCCGAGTTTCGTCGCCAACGGCATTGCCAGCACTATCGTACTGCTGGGCGTAGATGCCGTATCCGCTGCGGTCCCGTAGGTTGCTGTGCCAGGTGACGATAAAGTCTCCTCCGCATTCATGGCAACCGCGGCCAACGCTTGTGTATCGGCAGTGGTGGTGTTGACGCGGAACTCACCACCCTGCGCCACACCGGCGGCGTTGTAGCGCTGTGCATAAACACCTGTGTTTCCACCTGGATCGGCGGTGCTCGCGTCCCAGACGATGACGAAGTTTCCGGTCGAATCGATCGCCACCGCTACATTTTGCTCGTCACCACTAACGGTAGTGTTAGCGCGGAACTCACCGCCTTGCGCCACGCCGGCGGCGTTGTAGCGCTGGGCATAGACGCCATCCAAGGTCCCGTCCTGGGCTTCGCTCTCCCATGCGACGACGAAGTCGCCATTGCTGCTGACGGCTACGCTGCCACACTCCTGAACGTTCGGAGTTGTGCTGTTGACACGC
>VGFD01000574.1 GCA_016868975.1 Armatimonadota bacterium
GTACTAATCGCCCGGTCCAGGTATTGCAGGAACGATGCGGCCTTTTGATGACCTGCATCGTAGCGCAGTCGGGTAAGCGTCTCGGATAGAACATAGTCTGTTGTCAAAAGAGGCGTGCGAGATGCTGCAAGTTGGCGCATCGCTCGAGCGGCGGCCTGATGGAGGCTGTCAGTCCGAATTGCGGTTGCTATCCAGGCACCGGTGTCGACAAAAACCTTCAACGATCGCTGCCGTACAGATATCGGTCGTGGTGCTCAGCGGCATCGGTACGTCCGTCGGCGATCCCGATCAACTGGAGAAGCGGGTCACCCTCCTCGGACGGTGGGGGAGTTTCATCGCTCACGAAACGCCGCACGGCTTCACGGATCAAGGATGCCTCACTGCGGCCCCGCTGGCGGGCCATCGCCTTCAACCGTTGTTCGTCCTGTTCGTCGATGTAGATTTGCTTGCGCCGCATGCTGTATACACCATACCACGGTTTTCGACTGTAAAGCAATAAGCACTTCTTTAGAAACTCTTCAGGCGATCTCCGTCGCCCGCATGTTAGGATCGGGGCGATGGTGAAGCTCCCGATTCGATGGATGCTGGTGGCCTGCTACGCGGGCCTGTTTGCCCTCACCCTGACCGTGCTGGGCGCCGGCGTCCGCTGGGAAGTGCACCGCTACCTGTGGCGCGACGGAGAAACCCGCTTGCTGGCCCAGGCGCACGGGGGAGGCCGTCCCATGCGGCGCGGTTCCAGGCCGCCGGACCGTCCCCTGATCATGCGCGTCCCGGCCCTGCAAGAGCGCGCCCAGCGCTTCGCCATGCGGCTCTCGTCGGGGAGCGTGGCGGTGCGCGTCCTCAATCCGCTGGGCGGGCAGATTGCCAGCGCGGGTCCGGAGGATGGGCCGCCGTTGGATACCGCGCAGGTGGACGCCCTGCTCAAGGCCGGCCATCGCAGCCATCGCACCTGGCTTGAGTCCGCAGGCGACGATCGCTGGCAGGTCGTGCTGGTGCCCATCGAGCGCGACGGTCAGTTGCTCGGCTTCGCGCAGCTTGCCTCATCGTGGAACCAGGCCGACGACCTGTTGAACGCGCTCAACGGCATCCTGGTCTTCGGGGGATTGGTCGCGGTCGGCTTTGTGATTGTCGCGAGCATCCTCTTGTCGCGGCTGCTGGCCTCTCCGCTGGAGCGCCTCGCCGACGTGGCCGGCCGCGTCGCGCGCGGGGATCTGGGCGCGCGCACCGGCCTGGGCGGCGGCACCAACGAGATCCACGACGTGGCCCGCGCGTTCGACGAGATGGCGGGGCGCGTGCAGGCCTCGTTCGAGGCGCAGCGCCGCTTCGTGGCGGACGCCTCGCACGAGCTGAAGACGCCGCTCACCGCCATCGGAGGGATGGCCGAGCTGCTGCGCAGCGGCGCCGCCGACTCCAAGCGCGCGGTGGCCACCATCGAAAGGGAGGTGGATCGCATGGGCGGGCTGGTCGGCGACCTGCTCACGCTGTCGGGCGCGGAGGCGCCGGAAGCCAACCAGGCCCGGGCGCCGGTGGACGTTGCGTCGCTGGTGCGGGAGGTGGCCGGAGAATTGCAGGTGGGCGACCATCGGCTTGAGGTCGACAGTCCCGGCCCGATGATGGTCCTCGGCGACACCGACGCGCTGCACCGCGCCGTCCGCAATCTGGCGGACAACGCCTTGAAATACACGCCCGCCGGGGGCACCATCCGCCTGCGCTGTCGCCGTGAGGGCGCTGACGTCGTGGTGCGCGTCGAGGACACGGGGATTGGCATCCCCGCCGCCGACCTTCCCCGGGTGTTCGACCGCTTCTACCGCTCGGATCCCTCGCGCACGCGGGGGACCGGAGGCAGCGGATTGGGACTGGCCATCGTGCGCGCCATCGTGAAAAGCCACGGCGGTCAGGTCCGCCTCGACAGCGTGGAAGGGCAGGGCAGCGCGGTGACCATCACTTTAAAATCCCTTTAGAAATGCCGCGGAGTTTCTTCAGTCCGGCTCCCTATACTCGGAATTGCGGAGGACGCACTCGAGACAAGCGAGGCGGATGCGGACTCCGACCAATCACTCTACAAGGAGCGACCAAGATGAAAAAGGCTTTCCAGATATTCGCCGCGTTGATGCTCGTCCTCACCGTTGCGGCCAGCGCCGTGTTCGCCGAGTCCGCGCAGGGACCCGGCAAGGGGGCGAAGCGCTTCGAGCGCCTCGCCCAGAAGCTGAACCTGACCGCTGATCAACAGGCGAAGCTCAAGCCGATTGTCCAGAATTACCAGCAACAGCGCAAGGCCGAGCGCGAGGCGTCTCGCGCGAAATTCCAGAGCGTGCTGACCCCCGAGCAGAAGACGAAGTTCGAGCAGATGAAGGCCGACCGCAAGAACAACCCGGGCAAGCCGGAGCCGGGCATGCGCAAGAAGATGGCCGAGGAGCTGGGCCTGACCCCTGAGCAGCAAGAGCAGCTCAAGGCCTACCACCAGGAAAACCGCGACAAGATGAAGGCCGAGCGCGAAGCCTTCGTGGCCCAGGTGAAAACCATCCTCACGCCCCAGCAGCAGGCTCAGCTCACGCAGATGATGGCCCGCAAGCACGGGCAGCGCTCCAAGAACCAGGGCACCCGCACGCCCGAGGCGCCGGACCGCCAGCCGGAGCCGGGCAGCCCGTTCGAGTAGTAAATCGCCGTCCCGAGCGCCCTCCAGACAGTGGGGGGCGCTTTTTTCATGGAGGGCGCGTCTGGAGCCTGACCGAAGACTCCACAATGATTCAGACAACCGAAGTCGTCGACAAGGCCCGGGCCGCTCAGCAAGCCGCCGCGCTGCTGCGCCAGTCCCGCACCACCGCGCGGGACGCCGCGCTGCGCCGCATGGCCGGGGGGCTGCGGGCGAGCCGCACCGACGTCCTGGTGGCGAACATCAAGGACGTCGAGGCCTCCAGGGAGGCCGGCGCCACCGCCGCGCTGCTTGACCGGCTCGCTTTAAATGAAGCGCGCGTCGATGCGATGGCGCAGGCGCTGGAGGAGGTGGCCGCGCTGCCCGATCCGCTGGGCGAGGGCGAGTCGTGGGTGCGTCCCAACGGGCTGCACATATCCAAAATCCGCGTGCCGATCGGCGTCATCGGAATCATTTACGAGGCACGGCCCAACGTCACGGTGGAGGCCGCGAGCCTCGCGTTCAAGGCGGGCAATGCCGTGGTGCTGCGCGGTTCGTCGAGCGCGTTGGAGACGAACAAGGTGCTGGTCGCGCTGATGCGCCAGGCCCTTCAGGAAAGTGGATTGCCGCCGGACGCGATTTCCCTGGTAGAGGATACGAATCGCGACGTGGTGGACGAGATGGTGCGGCTCAACGGTCTGCTCGACGTGGTCATTCCGCGCGGTGGCGACGCTTTGATTCAGCGCGTGGTGCGCGCCGCGACCGTCCCCGTGATCGAGACCGGCGTGGGCAACTGCCACGTGTACGTGGATTCGCGCGCCGACCTGGACAAGGCCGAGCGCATCGTGGTGAACGCCAAGACGCACCGCCCGGCCGTGTGCAACGCCGCGGAGTCGCTGCTGGTGCACGGCGAGGTGGCCGCGGCGTTTTTGCCGCGGGTGGGGCGCGCGCTCATCGAAAAGGGCGTGGAGCTGCGGGGATGTCCGCGCACGC
>VGFD01000575.1 GCA_016868975.1 Armatimonadota bacterium
ACATGATCGGTGACGTCGCCACGACGCACCACCGCGTGGAGAGCATCGAGGCGCTCCACACCAGCGTTTCCGTCGACAGCGAGGCGCTCGTCGAGGCGCGCGCGGAGGCCCTGGAAGAGGCGCCCGCCCAGCGGCGGTCCACCGACATCGCCATCGTCGGCATCGCGACGCTGCTGCCCGAAGCGCAAGATCCGCAGCACTTCTGGGCCAACCTCCTCGCCAAGAAGGTCGCCGTCAAGGAGGTCCCCGAGAGCCGCTGGGACTGGCGCCTCTACTACGATCCCGACACCAAGGCGCCGGACAAGTCGCACTCGCGCTGGGGCGGCTTCTTCGACGACGTGGTGTTCGATCCGGTGAAGTTCGGCATCCCGCCCAACTCCATGCGCAGCATCGGCCCCGGCCAGCTCCTGTCGCTAGAGATGGTGCGCCGCGCGCTGGCCGACGCGGACTATGCGGATCGTCCCTTCGACCGTGAGAACACGGCCGTCATCATGGCCAACGGCGACCTCGGCGGCCTGCTCGGCAACCTCTACGTGACCCGCACCATGCTGCCGCTCATCATGGGCGAGGCGCCGAAGGACGTCACCGATCGCCTCCCGGAGTGGACCGAGGAAGCGTTCACCGGCTCGCTCACCAACATTGCCGCGGGCCGCGTGGCCAACCGCTTCGACTTCGGCGGCGCCAACTACACGGTGGACGCCGCGTGCGCCTCGTCGCTGACCGCCGTCGACCTGGCGGCCAAGGAGCTCGAGACGCACCGCTGCAACGTCGCCATCGTGGGCGGCGTGGACGTGGGACAGACCCCCTACGGCTTCGTGGCCTTCAGCAAGACGCAGGCCCTCTCGCCCAGCGGCGCCACCCGCACCTTCGACAAGGACGCGGATGGCATCGTCATCAGCGAGGGCCTCGTCTTCGTGGTCCTCAAGCGGCTCGAGGACGCCGAGCGCGACGGCGACAAGGTCTATGCGGTCATCAAGTCGGTCGGGACCTCGAGCGACGGCAAGGCGCTCGGCATGACCGCGCCGCGCCCCCTCGGACAGATGCGCGCCGTGCACCGCGCCTACGAGCGGGCGGGCTTCCCGCTGCGCAGCATCGGCTTCTACGAGGCCCACGGCACGGGGACCCCGGTGGGCGATCGGGCCGAGCTGGAGACCATCGACACCTCGCTCCGCACGGACGGCGCCGAGCCGCACACGGTGGCCCTGGGCTCCGTGAAGACGCTCATCGGACACACCAAGACGGCGGCGGGCCTGGTCGGGTTGGTGAAGGGCGCCCTGGCGCTGCGCCACCAGGTGCTGCCGGCCCACGCGGGCGTCGAGAACCCGCTGCAGCCGCTGCTCGAGCCGGAGTGCCCCCTGTACCTCCTCGACCAGGCGAAGCCGTGGTTCTCTTCGGGCCAGGACCCGCGCCGCGTCGGCGTGAGCGCCTTCGGCTTCGGCGGCACCAACACGCACGTGGTGCTGGAGGAGTACGACGGCCAGCGGCGCGCCCAGGCGACGGGCGCCGCGGACTGGCCCTGCGAGCTCATCTGGCTGCGCGGCGAGACCTCGTCAGCGCTGCGCGCGGCGGCGGACGCGCTGCTCCAGTCCCTCACCGCCGGCGCGGAGCCGCGGCTGGCCGACCTGGGCTACGCCTGCGCCCGCAACGCGAAGTCCGGCGCGCACTCCGCGGCCATCGTGGCGGAGAGCGTCGAGCACCTGCGCACGTCCCTGGCGACGCTGCTGGAGTACCTGGACGGCGGCTCGACCGGCCGCCTGCCGGCGCACATCCAGGTAGGCTCCGACACGACGCGCGTCGCCGGCCAGGTGGCGTTCCTGTTCCCCGGCCAGGGCTCGCAGTACGTCAACATGGCGCGCGAGGCGGCGCTCTACTGCGACGAGTTCCGCGACGGGGTCGAGCATTCGGAGGCGGTGCTCGCTGGGCGGCACGGGCGGCCGCTCAGCGACTACGTGTACCCGCCGGCGGCCTTCACGGACGAGGAGCGCGCACGCCAGGAGGAGGCGCTGAAGGACACGCACGTGGCGCAGCCCGCCATCGGCGCGGTGTCGTGCTCCTACCTCGCGCTGGCGCGACGCCTCGGGCTGCGTCCCGACATGGTGGCGGGACACAGCTACGGCGAGTTCACCGCGCTGTACGCGGCGGGCAGCCTGTCCTACGACGACCTGCTGGCGCTGTCGGAGGCGCGCGGTCGCGCCATCGCGCAGTACAACGGCGAGCCCGGCGGCATGGGTGCCATCCAGGCGCCCCGCGCGGACGTCGAGAAGCGCCTTCGCGATCTGCGCGTGAAGGACGTCGTGATCGCGAACCACAACGCCCCGCGCCAGACCATCGTGTCGGGCGCGAAGGACAGCGTGGCGCGGGTGCTGGAGGCGTTCGAGGCGGACGGGACGATGGCGGTGGCGCTGCCGGTGTCGGCGGCATTCCACTCGCCGCTGATGGCCCCGGCGCGCGCGGCCCTGGCGGAGGCCATCGCGGCGGCGACGCTGCGGGCGCCGTCCTTCCCGGTCTACTCCAACGTAACCGCGGCCCCTTATGACGGGGACATCGCGCGCATGCGCCGCCAGCTCGAGGACCACCTGACGCGGCCCGTCGAGTTCCTGTCGGAGATCGAGCGCATGTACGCGGACGGCGCGCGCGTCTTCGTGGAGATGGGACCGAACAGCGTGCTCCGCGACCTGTCCGACCGCATCCTCGGCGACCGCGAGCACCTCTCGGTCTCGATGGACCCGAAGAACACGGGCCTCCGCGGCCTGCTCCACGCCCTGGGCCGTCTGCTGGTCTCGGGGGTGGCGCTGGACCTCCCGGCGCTCTTCGCGGGCCGCGCGGAGCGCTCCCTGGACCTGAACCGCCTGGTCGAGCAGACCGGCAAGCCGCCCATCCCGCCCACGGCGTGGATCGTGACGGGCACGAACATCCGCCCCGTGAGCCAGGAGACGTCGTTCCCGGGCAAGGCGGAGTACTTCACTTCGGAGACGGCCCCGACATGGCGCCCGACGACAACCCCGGGCGGCTTGACGACAACCCCAGGCAACGGGGGCTTGACGACAACCCCAGGCAACGGGGGCTTGACGACAACCCCAGGCAACGGGGGCTTGACGACCTCGGCAGAGGCCTACGCCGATCACGCACCCACCACCGCCGAGGTCGTCACGACCCCGCAGCAGACGCCCCCGCATCAAACCTTGGAGGAAGCCCCCATGAACACCGACCCCCTGGTCGCCGCATACGAGTCCTACCAGGAGACCATGCGCGTCTTCCTCCGCACCCAGGAGGAAGTGATGCGCTCCTTCCTGGCCGCCACGGAGGGAGTGCCGGTCGCCGCGCGTCCCGCCGCCGAGCTGCCGCGCCCGAGCCTCCCGGCGCCCACGCCGCCTCCGCCCGCGCCTGCGCCGAAGCCGGTGCCGGTTTCCGTGCACACCAACGGCAAGCCGGCCGCCCCCGTGGCTGTCCCCGAACCCGCTCCGAAGCCGGCCCCAGACGCAACGCCAGCCCTCACCCACGACACCATCCTCTCGCGCCTCGTCACTCTCCTCAGCGAGAAGACGGGCTACCCCGCGGAGTTCCTGGGCGTGGACCTCGACCTCGAGGCGGAGCTCGGCATCGACTCCATCAAGCGCA
>VGFD01000576.1 GCA_016868975.1 Armatimonadota bacterium
AGAAGTTGTCGGTGTGACCATGCAAGACTAAAACCAGGAGCCAGGGAGAACAGTGTGCCGCAATTTGCGTTCACGGTAACCGATCCACGGGGCCAGCGCACGTCGGGTACGATGCTGGCCGAAGACCGGGATGCCGCCTTGAAGATCCTGTCGGAGCAGGATCTCGTTGTCACGCGTCTCACGGCGATCACCAACATTACCCAGCAAGTGCGCTCGCGCTTCGGCGTGCGCGGCCCCAGAGTGAGTGGCGAGCAGTTGATGACCTTCACCCAGCAGCTTTCCGCAATGCTCGACGCCGGCATGACGGTCAAGCAGTCGGTGGACTTGATGCTGCGTGACACCCGCGATCAGGACCTGCTTGAGGTAATGCTAGAGATGTCCAACGGCCTCGCCGCGGGCTCGTCCCTCACCGAATTGCTGCAGCGGTTTCCCACCGTGTTCAACCAGCAGTTCGTGGCCATGGTGGCGGCCGGCGAGAGCGGTGGAAAACTCGCCCCGGTGCTGAGCCGCCTCTCGGTGCTCATCGAGCGCAACGAGGAGATGAAGCGCAAGGTGAAGGGCGCGATGTATTATCCCGCGCTGGTGATGTCGTTTGCGCTGCTGATGCTGTTCGGGCTGTTTGCATTCGGCATTCCGCGCTTTCAGGAAATCTACTCGGGGCTGGGCGGAGAGCTGCCGGTGGCCACCCAGATCATGATTTCCTTCGGGGTTTTCCTGGGCAAGTGGTGACCATTCATGCTGGGCGGCCTCGTGGTGGCCGGATTTTTCTGGATCCGCTTCATCCACACGCCGCCCGGCCGCGCCGCCTATGACGCGCTGCTGCTGCGGCTGCCGCTGGCCGGGCCGCTGGTCCAGAAAGTGGCCATCGCCCGCTTCGCGCGCACGCTGAGCACGCTGCACAGCAGCGGCGTCCCGCTGGTGCAGTCGCTGGAGCTGGTGGCCGACTCGATGGGCAACAAGAGCATGGAAAAATTGGTGCGCGGATCACTGACCAACGTCCTGGAGGGCGAAGGCATCGTGGAGCCGCTGCGCCGCAGCGGGCTGTTCACCGAGATGGCGGTCAGCATGCTGGCGGCCGGCGAGCACTCCGGGACCCTGGATAAGATGCTGGACAAGGTCGGCGACTTCTACGAGGCCCAGGTGGAGGCGTCGCTCCGCGCGATGACCAGCCTCATCGAGCCGCTCATCATGATCGGCGTGGGCATCGTGGTGGGCGCCATCATCGTGGGCATGATCCTCCCCATCTTCAGGATGGCCACGCTGCTGTTCTCATGAAACGCATCTACGTGGCGGAAGATCAACCGGCCCAGGCGGAGCTGATGGAAACCATTCTCTCCAGCCAGCGAAAATATTCCCTGAATTTCTTCAACAACGGGCTCGAATTATATCGAAGGGTGCAGCAGGAGCCGCCGGACATGCTGATCCTCGACATCATGATGCCGATGCTTTCCGGACTGGCCATCGCGCGTCTGCTGAAATTCCACGACGATTTCAGCAAGATTCCGGTGTTGATCGTCTCTTCAATCACCGATCCGGATATTCAGGCGCGCGCCCTGCGAGCCGGCGCGGACGCATTTTTGCCCAAGCCCTTCGAGGTGGCCACCCTGGTGGAAAACGTCAACCGCCTGCTGGGCGAGGTGCAGCCGCCGACGCGATAGCGGTGTGTACCGCCGCGAGAACGGCGGCGGCGTCGGTCGACACCGGCACGGCCCCAATTCCGTCCGGGGGATTCGAGCTGGTCGCGGTGATCACCACCACCGGCAGTTGCGCGGTGGACGGATCCATCCCCAGCGCGTAGCGGAAATCGTCAAAGCTTAAATCGGGCAGCGACTCGAATGAAATCACCGCGTCCGGTTTCGCGCGGGGTGCTTCTTGCAGCGCTTCCAGGGCTCCGTCGGCGCGCAGGACCTGGCAGCCGGCGTCTTCGAGATCGGTCCCCAGGGCGCCGGCCGCGCCCACCAGCAGCACGCGCAGGCACCCGCGGGCCGGCGAAGGGGCCGCGGTGGGGCGCGTGGGAAGCGCGGGAATGGCGAAGCGCACGGTCGTTCCGTGCTCGCGGGTGCTGTCGAGCGCGATGTGCCCGTGGTGGCCCTCGACGATCCCGCGGGCAACGAAGAGCCCGAGACCGGCCCCATCGTTGCTCCCCTTGATGTGGCCGAATTTCTGGAAGAGCTTGTCACGCTCCGACTCCGGAATAAACGACCCGGAATTGAAAACCTCGACCACCGCGCGATTATTCTCAAGGGTGGCGGCGACGCGGATGACGCCGTCCGGCGAGGTGTGCCGCACCGCGTTGTTGAGGAGGTTTTGCATGAGGAGCGCGATGCGGGCACGGTCGCCGCGGACCCGCAGATCGGCGGGCGTGGCAAAGGTGAGGTCGACTTCCCCCTGGCGCGCCATGAACGCAAAGGTGTCCTCGAGCTCGGCGAAAAGCGTGGCCATCGAGATGTCCTCGCTGAGCCAGCCCGGGTCGCCCTTTTCCAGTCGGCAGACCATCACCAGGTTGTTGATCTGCATCAGCATCAACTGGCCGACGCGGCGGATCTTGCGGGCGTAACCGACCTTGTCCTCGCAGATGTCCCCGTAGATGGGGTCGGCGAGCAGGTCCGCGTAGCCCATGATGGCGGCCAGCGGGCTCTTCAGATCGTGCGTGACGGTCGCCACGAAGGCCAGATCGACGTGTTGCTCCATAACGGTAGGTTCCTCACACGGCCGGGAAGACCTATCTTGACAGCGTTACAGTAATATGTTATTTTACTGTCATGCTCTCCCTGGAAGAACTTTGCGGTGAGGTCACGCGACGGCTCGGGCAGCTCGGGCTGACGCAGTCGGACAACCGCGTGTCCGCGGCGCCGGACGCGCGCACGGTGCGCTACTACACCACGCTCGGGCTTATCGACCGCCCCACGGTGCAGGGCCGCCAGGCGCGCTATGGCGAGCGACACGTGCTGCAGTTGCTGGCGGTGAAGGCCCTGCAAGGGATGTCGCTGCCGCTGGCCGACGTGCAGGCGCGGCTTTACGGGAAGAGCGACCAGGAGCTGGAAGCGCTTCTCGGCGGATTGCGACCGATGCGGCGCGACACGCCGCCGGTGGTGGTGCGATGGCAGGAAGTGACCATCGAGCCCGGGCTGAAGATCCTCGTCGACGAGCGCTGGGCGCCGGGCGAGGACCTCAATGACAAGATTCGCGCGGCCCTGGCCGCGCTTTCCCAAAACGGCAACAGCGTGTTGCAAAACGCTGGAAACAGGCCGCGAAGCAGGCCGTAAACCGATGGTGGCGTCGGCTGTGCCGACCCCTGACTAAACAACGGAGGACAATGCAATGACGACCCAGACCCCGCTCCCCCGCCTCGAAGTGGACGAAGTGCTCCGCGGCCTCGGCGTTCTCTCGGTGTCACGAGAGGATCAGAAGATCGCGCTCCCCCTGGCCGGCGTGGACCTCCAGGCGCGCGTGGCCGATCGCGTGGCGGACGTGGAGATGACGCAGGTCTTCCGCAATCCGCACCAGGAGGCCCTCGAAGCCACCTACGTCTTCCCGCTGCCGGGCGGCGCCGCGGTGCGCGCGCTGGAGCTGAAAGTGGGCGGCCGCACCCTGGTGGGGAAGGTCG
>VGFD01000577.1 GCA_016868975.1 Armatimonadota bacterium
CCCTACTGGAACTACAACCGCACCTCGGACAACAACTGGTTCTGGGGCTGGAACCCGCCCTGGCTCCACAATCAGTATCCTTCCTACCGCTAAGTGGCGCGCGACCCAAGTAGCGTCGCCTTACCGGACATCAACTGACCCGGGCGTGGCGCGCGACAAGACCAGACCGATTTGGGGCCGTCCTCGCACCGGCAAGCAAGGACGGCCCTTTTTTGATCCCGAAGGATGCGCAATGAAGCCAATCCACCTGCCGCCCGCGCTGGTCCGCTGGATCAACGCCCTCGATCGGGGCGAGGACCCCTCCGAGTTGCTCCCCGAAGTGCGCGCCTACACGCGGGACACGCGGACCGCGTTGGAAGCGCAGTCGGACCACTTCATCTCCAGCGAGGACGCGGTCGACTGCGACAACCTGCGCCTCATGCTCGACGGGCTCGAGCGCCTGGCGGACGGCGATCCAACCGCGACCCAGGCCGCCGACGCAGCCTTCGCGCTCATTTCCATCCTGCGGAAATTCTCCAGCACCCGCACGCGCACGTATTTCGTGGACATCCCCGCCTTCGACGCGCTGCTCGTCGCCATGATCGCCACCCTCCAGGGGCGGGGATCGCTGGACGCCGTACGAGTCCGCATCCCCGCCGCGGAGGCCGCCTTGCGCGCCCTGGAGAGCGACTTTTCCGAGGAGGCCGCGCGGCACCCGGAGGAGATACGCCAGGCAGTCCGAAACGGCTTCGCAACCCTCCAGGCAGGACTCCAATCGGTTACCGATAGCCTCGAAAGCGCCGCCCGGCAGGTGAAAGCCGGCGCCGAAGCCGCATCCGCATTCGCCCGGTGGCGCTCCGCCGCCCGTGCCCGCGCGGCGGAGCAGATGGCGCTGCCACGCGTCCCGGTGGGCGCTCTTCCCCTGGCGATGCTCCTTGAGCCATGCACGGACTGGCGTGCCCGCGCGGATCTGTTCGCGGACACCGTCCTTGGGCAAATCCAGACGTGGTGGGACGCGCGCGCCAGTGCGCTGCTGCCCGCGCCGGACAGGGAGGATCCGCGGCCGGCCGTGGATGACGCCATGCAGCAACTCTCCCTGGCGCTGGCCGGTGACGGCAGCGAGTTGCCCGCCGCCGTCACGGCCCTGGAGGAAGCTCTGGCCGCCGCTCAGGCCTCGGAGATGCGTCTCGAGGGGGCGCTGGGCGGCCCCCTCGAGCCTGTGGCGGAAACCATCGCCGGCGCGTACACGGAATCGATTCCCGACCTCGTGCTGAGGGAAGTGGCGGAGGTGCTGGCGCGACCAGATTCTCCACCGCGCATCCAGGAGGCCGCCGGGTGTATCCAGCAAGCACTGGTGGAAGGCGAGCGCGGCTGGCTGCTCACCGCCCTGGCGCTGGTCTTGCAGGAAGCGGACGCCGTTCGGGCCGGCGCCGAGGCCCTGACCGGCGACCTGGGAACGGGTTGACAGTCCGGTCCAGGAGCCAGCGAGGCGGACGTTGAATTGACTTCCCAAACCAATCCAATCCCTCAACACTCCAATCCCTCAACACTCCAATCCCTCAACACTCCAATCCCTCAACACTCCAATCCCTCAACACTCCAATCCCTCAAGAAAGTAGACGACATGCGATGGGCACTCCGGAAACGCATGCAATGATGGACAGCAGGCGCGAGCACCTGACCGTCGTCGAGGCGCGCCTGCTGGCGCGCAAGCTGCGCGGGCTCCCCCAGGACGAAGTCCGCCGGCTCACCCGCACCTTCATGACCGCCTTCCTGGGCGAGCTGCTCCGCCAGGGCGATCTGCACACCGCCGCGGTACTTGAAGTCGCGCACGTGTCCATGGACCTGGTGATTGAGCACCACACCTCCGAACCTGCCTGAAGGCTCCACGACCACCAAGTGCTACCGCCTGGGACGCTTGACCGGACGCTTCGCCGTCTTGATAACACTCGCATGAGGCCTGGGGGGTAAGCGGGGGAGAACGACCCATGCAACCTTCCACACAGGCAAACGCAGCCGGCCGACTGGGCGCCGAGCTTCTTCAAATGGGAATGGCCCGCAATCCCGGGCCTTCGCCCGCGCAGGATCGCGTCCTGGAAAACGAGGGCGCGCAAGAAGATTTGCGCACCGTCGCGCGGGATCAAGACACCCGTCCCACGCGACGCCGACGTCAGACGTCCGAAGCAAGAGAAGACGACGCCGGCGCCATGCCCTGGGCGGGACAACCAGCCCGCGTTGGCCGGCGCGATGGGGCGCGTGGAAGCCGCCGCCCTGCGCACCGACGAGGGGCGGCGCGCGCACGCGGACCTCTTGCGCGCCGGCGCCGCCGATCCAGTGTTCTCGGGAGCGCGGCTCTCGTTCGAGAACGCCCAGCTGGGCAGCCGCGACCCCGAAGTGCGGGCCGCCGTGCTGGAGCGCCAGCGCGCAATCGCGGCGGATCCGCAGATGGCCGCCGCGCAGACCCGCCTGGAGACGTCCGCGCTTGGAACCCAGGCGGGCAAAGCCACGTTCGGCGAGCGCCAGCACCTTCTTGCCGCGGATCCCCAGATTGCGGCGGGCGAGATGCGAGTGCAGGCCGCCGCGCTCGCCACGCAAGAGGGCCGCGAAGCCTGCGCGCAGCGGCAGGACGCCATTGCCGCGGATCCACGGCTCTCAGCAGGCGCGCTCCGCGTGCAGACTTCGGCGCTCGGCACCGAGGACGGGCGGCAGGTATGTCACGCGTGGCAGACCGCGGTGGCCGCCGATCCGCGGACCGCGGCCGGCGAGATGCGCGTGCAGTCGGCCGCGCTCGCCACGCCGGAGGGGCGCGACGCATACGCCAGTCGACAGACGGCAATCGCCGCCGATCCGCGGACCGCGGCCGGCGAGATGCGCGTCGAGACCAGCGCTTTGCGGACCGAGGAAGGCCGCGCGGCTTTTGTGGAGCGCCAACAGCAGGTCGCCGCGCACCCGGAGCTGGCCGCCAACGACGCCCGCGTGCAGAAGTCGGCGTTGCAGACGCCCGAGGGCCGCGAGGCGTTCGCGACGCGGCAGCAGGCGGTGGCGGCGGACCCGCAGACCGCGGCCAGCCAGGCGCCCGCGACGCAGTCCCCGAGCGCGCCGGCGAACACCACGACCCAGACTGGCACGGCGCCCGCGACGCAGTCCCCGAGCGCGCCGGCGAACGCCACGACCCAGGCTGGCACGGCGCCCGCGACGCAGTCCCCGAGCGCGCCGGCGAACACCACAACCCAGACTGGCACGGCGCCAGCGACAGCCACAACGCAGTCTGTCACGGGCGCGCCGGCCACAACCCAGACGGACACGGGGTCCGCTACCAACCCGCAGGCAGTCACCGCGTCCACATCGTCACCGGCACCGACTGACGGCGTGCCCTCAGTCGTGGCCCAGAGCGGCGCCACGTCTGGAACGTCCGCGACGCAGGTGGGCGCTCCCCCCGCCCAAACGGGCGCGACGCCGGCGATTTCCACAGGCCAGGCGGCGGGCCCAACCGCACAATCCCCAACCGCGCAATCCCCAACCGCGCAATCCCCAACCGCGCAATCCCCAACCGCAGGGCCCCAGGACGGTCGAGCGCGCGACGACCACGACCCAAGTGACCCGCGTGTCCGCCGCCGAGGG
>VGFD01000578.1 GCA_016868975.1 Armatimonadota bacterium
GTTGTACTCGGTCTCGCCCTTGCGGAACCCGTACAGCCGCGGGCCGAAGCCCAGCGCGAACTCGTGGACGCGAATGCCGACCCACTTGGCGATGCTGAAGTGCCCCGCCTCGTGCACGAAAATGACCATCCCGAACGCCAGCAGCACGACAGCCAGGGCGATGGTGTTTTGCAGAACCGTTTCCAAGTTTCTCTCCTAGTTAACGTGGGTGGCCGCGGGGACGTACTCGGTCAGCTCCCGGGCATAAGCGCGGCACCACCGATCCGTTTCCAGCAGATCCTGCAGCGTCGGCGTCGCGATGAAGTCGTGCTGTTCCATCGTCTTCTCGATGATGCGAGCGATGGCCCCGAAGCCAATCTTCTCCTTCAGGAACAGCTCAACGGCAATCTCGTTGGCGGCGTTCAACGCGCACGGCATGGTGCCGCCCGTCTTGCCGGCTTGATACCCGAAATCAAGACAGGGGAACACCGAGCGCCGCGGCTCTTCGAACGTCAGGGTGGGGACGTTGCGGAAGTCCAGTCGGTTCCAGGCCGGCCCCAGCCGCTCCGGATAGGCCAGCGCGTGCTGGATGGGCAGCCGCATGTCGGGCGTCCCCAACTGCGCCATCACCGAGCCGTCCACGTACTCCACCATCGAGTGGATGACGCTCTGGGGATGAATCACCACGTCGATGCGCTCCAGCGGCACCCCGAACAGGTGCGCCGCCTCAATGACCTCAAACCCCTTGTTCATCAGCGTTGCGCTGTCGATGGTGATTTTCGATCCCATGTTCCAGGTGGGATGGTTGAGCGCGTCCTTCACCGTGGCCGCCGCGATCTTCTCCGTCTCCCAGGTGCGGAAGGGCCCGCCGCTGCTGGTCAGGATGAGCCGCGCCACCTTGCCGACGTCTTCGCCCTCCAGGCACTGGAAGATGGCCGAGTGCTCGCTGTCGACCGGCAGCATCTTCACGCCGAAGCGCTTCGCGGTGGCGGTGACGAGCTGTCCACCGACCACCAGCGTCTCCTTGTTGACCAGCGCGATGTCCTTGCCGTGCTCCATGGCGCGCAGCGTGGGCAGCAGGCCGGAAATTCCTACCAGCGCGATGAGCGCCATGTCCGCGTCCGCCATGCACGCCAGGTCGATGATGCCGTCCTGGCCCTCCAACACCTCGATGGCAGTGCTGGCCAGCCGCTCGCGCAATTTCGCCGCCGCCTCTGGATTGCGCACCGCGACTTTTTGCGGGCCAAACGCCTCCGCCTGGCGGGCCAGCTCTTCCCAGGACGAGCCGGCCGACAGCCCCACCACCTTGAAGCGGTCTTTGTGTCGTTTAATGACGTCGAGCGTCTGCTTTCCGACCGAGCCGGTGGATCCAAGAACGACAATTTTCTTCATACAATGACTCCTCAGGGGTACATGAACCAGATGATCAACAGATACGCAAACGGCGCGGCAAAGAAATACGAGTCGAAGCGATCCAGGACGCCGCCATGGCCCAGCAGCATGCGCCCGGAGTCCTTGCAGCCCACGTCACGCTTCATCGCCGACTCCCACAGGTCGCCGAGCTGGCCGGCGATTCCCACGCCCACCCCGTAGAGCAGCGACCATTGCGGCGCGAGGTGTACCCAGTCGCCGAGCAGCCAGGCGCAGACCACGCAGGTGAACAGTCCGCCCAGCGAGCCCTCAACGGTCTTGCCGGGGCTGATCTTGGGCGCCAGGGGATATCTTCCGAACGCCTTCCCGAACGCGAAGCAGCCGATATCCGAAAACGCCACGGTGATAATCAGCATGTACACGTAGGCGGCGCCCGCGTCCACCTCCAGGGACCCGAGCATCACCGTGCCTTCCAGGCGGCGCATCAGCAGCGCGAATCCGAACAGCCACGCCACGTAGAGAAATGAGTAAATGGTGGCCACGCCGTCAATGAAGTGCGGCTCGATCAATCCGCCCTGCGGCGCGCGGCGGAACAGGAAGCAGATCATGGTGAGCACCACGGTGATGGCCACGATATTGCCCAGATATTGCGTCGGGGCCCAGGCGTGCGCGGCCAGCACGACGGTGCCGGCCACCACGCCGAGCGGCGCGGACGGCGACAATCCCTTGCGCTGGGCCAGCCCGCAGAACTCCACGATGCCCACGCCCACCAGCAGCATCGCTTCGATGGTGAACGCGGTGACGCTGTGATACACCGTGAATATCGTGATGAGCGCCAGCGACATTCCGGTCGCCACGCGCAGCGCCAGATTCTTCTTGTCGAGCGATCTGCGCCCGCGCTGGACCGGCGCGGCGGACGCCGTGGTGGGCGACATGGCCGTCCCCACCGCCTGTCGCGCGCGGTGGATGTCCGCACCCATGCGCTCCATGTTGCGCTGCATCTCGCTGCCCATGCGCTCCATGTTGCGCTGCATCTCGTTGCCCATGCGCTCCATGCTGCGTTGCAATTCGTTGCTCATGCGCTCGATGTTGCGCTGGATGTCAGACGGCTTGAGGCCCTTCTTCTTGCGGCGGGGCGGCTGAACCGGCGACTGCTTCATGAATGCACCGCCACCTTTGCGGGCTGATCATCCCCGCCAAAACGCCGCGCCCGCGACTGGTACCCGACGATGGCCTCCAACAGATCCTTGCGCTTGAAATCCGGCCAGTAGCGCGGCGTGAACCAGAACTCCGTGTACGCCGACTGCCACAGGAGGAAATTGCTGATGCGCAGCTCACCGCTGGTGCGGATGAGGAGATCCGGGTCCGGCTGTCCGGCGGTGTACAGGTGGCGCTCGAAATCCTCCGCCGTAATGGCATCCGGATCGATTTTTCCGTCCTTCGCGTCGTGGGCCAGCGCCCGCACCGCATTGAGGATCTCCTTGCGGGCGCCGTAGTTCACCGCCAGGTTCAAGGTCATCGCGGTGTTGTTGCGCGTGGCTTCCACCGTGCGCTCGAACTCCTTTTTCACCTTGGCCGGCAGCTCATCGAAGTTCCCAATAATCTGGAAGCGGATGCCGTTGGCCAGCATCTCCTTGCGGTCCTGACGGCTGTAGTGCTCGAACAGGTGCATCAGGATCGACACCTCGGTGGACGACCTTTTCCAGTTCTCCAGGGAAAAGGCGTACGAGGTGACCACCTTGACGCCGAGGTCCTTGCAGGTCCGCACGATCTCACGAAATGCAAGAACACCCGCCCGGTGACCCATGATCCCCGGCAGGTTCTGCTCGCGGGCCCAACGGCGATTCCCGTCCATGATGATCGCGAGGTGGACCGGAACGCGTTCCGGATCCACCTCGTCCAGGAGGGCCTGCTCCTCGGCCGTCACGTTCCTGAGGTGCACCGGAACTTACACTTCCATGATCTCTTTTTCCTTATGAGAGAGCGCCGTATCAAACTCGCCGATATATTTGTCGGTCAGCTTCTGGACTTGCACCTCGGCGCGCTTCACCTCATCCTCCGGCGTGCCCTTGTCCTTCATCTTCTTGAGGTCTTCGAGCACGTCGCGGCGGATGTTGCGCAGCGCCACCTTGCCCTCTTCAGTGCGCTTCTTGATGGTCTTGACCAGCTCTTTGCGGCGCTCTTCGTTCAGGGAGGGCAGCAGAAGGCGGATGTGCACGCCGTCGTTGGTGGGATTG
>VGFD01000579.1 GCA_016868975.1 Armatimonadota bacterium
CTTGTTGCCCCAGGGAAATTCCAGATCCTGCGGGCCCTTGGCGGCGAATTCCCACTCCGCCTCGGTGGGCAGCCGCAGGCCGGCCCACTTGCAGTACGCGTTCGCGTCGTTCCACGATACGTTTACGACTGGCGCGCGATCGCCCCACTTGCGGGCCATTTCCTCCCAGTTGGCGGAGGCCTGGTAGCCGGTCGCCTTGACAAAAGCGCGGAATTGCTCGTTGGTGACCGGGGTCTTCGCGATAAAAAACGGCTTCAGCGCCACGCTGGAAACCGGCCGCTCGTCGCGCGTCGCGGTGGAGCCCATCTGGAATTTTCCGGCGGGCACCATGATCAGCTCGGAGCCGTCACGGTCGTTGGTGTACTCGTGGTAGTTTTTAGGATTTGTCCCCACGTATTTCATGCCGGGCGGCGCGTTCACCACGCCGACCGGCGGCGGCGGCTCCCCGGGCGCGCGGACGGTGGCCGCCACGATGGGCGCCGGCAATTTCGCGGCGGCCACCGTGGTGTTTTTCATCGCGGCGGTGCGCTCCACTTTGGCGCTGGCCTGCCCGGGCTGTCCGGAGCGGGTCATTGCGCTGACCACCAGGAAATTGTCACCGACGTCGAGCGGCACGGCAACGTTGACCGTGGCCGCCTGTCCGCTCTTCTTGAGGCTGCCCGCGGAGAGCGGCACGGGCTGGCCGTTCACCGCCACGGTGACATCCCCCAGCGGCTCGTCGGAGGTGATGGTGGCGGCCACGGCCTGCCGGTCCTTGGCCGTCGTGTAGACCGCCGGCGGCACCGCGATGGCCACCCGGGGCGGCTTGCCCGCGGGCGGCCGGGGCGGCTCTCCGCCTCCGAGCGGGCGGGTTGCCGTAGAGCCCCCGCCGCCGGGCGTGGACAGTACCCAGGACATCACCGCGGCGCCTTTGCCTTCAAAGGAGGGCGTCTGCTCGCGAGACTCGTTGAGGCGCACCGCGTCCGGCACGGATTGGCGCAGGTACTCGACGAGGCCGGGCAGGGTGACCTTTCCGTTGGACGCGGCCGCTCCGTTCAGGCCTTCCAGCAGAAAATAGGTGAAGTATCCGTGGCCTTTGTAGCCCTCATAAGAACGCTGTCCCACGTCGCAGGAGAGAACGGTTGCGATGGCGTCCACTTCGCCGCCGGATTTCGCCTCGTCGGCGATGACCTTCAGGTCGCGGGAAAACTTCGGGCCCATCAGGTTGTCGGCGGCCCCTTTTCCGCTGCGGGGATCATTGCGGCAGGCGTCGACAAATTGCAGGATGCGGGACGCCTTGATCTCGTGGAGGGTCTTCTGCACTTCGGCCACCGCCAGAGTGGTCTTGTTCAGCAGGACCGTTCCCGCCGGATTGGCGTCGCAGGTGAGCAGGTAGCTCCGGCCTTCGGACTCGATGCCGTGTCCGGAGAAAAAGAAGACGAACTCGTCCCCGGGCTTCACCGCCTGGCTGAAGCCCATCAACTTGCTCAAAACGTTTGCCGAGGTGGGCCGGTCCATGCCCTTACCGGCGCTGGTCATCACCACCACGTGGCTGGAGGGAAAGCCGGCGACCTTCACCAGAGTATCGCCCAGCGCGCGGGCGTCGTCGCCGGCGCAGCGCAGCGGAGTGATCTGGGGATTGTCGTAGGCGTCCACCCCCACCAGCAGCGCCCACTTGCCGGGGGCCGGGGCCGCCACCGCCGCGTAGAATCCCACCAGCGCCGCCATTCCCAGCGTGGCCAGCACTCCGATGATGAATCTGAAGGACAGGGTCCTGCGCATGCGTTTCTCCTCAGGAAGGTGCCGGAACTGGTAGCTCGAGCGAGCGTCCATATTGCACAGGCCCCCCGGGCCCGCCGTCGAATGACGCCCCGCATCGACGAAAGGATTCCAAGCGCAGTGCGGTCCGGCCTTCTTACCCTGGTGCTGTTCCTGGTCCTCGGGCAGGCGTGCCCCGCCCAGACCCGCTTCGAGGGCGTGTTCGCCCCCCAGGCCGGGAAGGTGGCCACGGTCGAGCGTCCGGCCCGCGATGAGATTTCCCTGAACGGCCGCTGGCAGTTCCAGCCGGCCCCACTCCCCGCGGGATGGCGCTACGGCCTCGATCCCCCGCCCGCCCTGCCCGCCGCGCGCCCGGACGGGTGGGAGGCCGTGCCCATCAAGATCCCCTCGCCGTGGAACGTGAACTCGTTTGCTCGCGGGTCTTCCGGGGAAGGCGGCGACTACCGCAACTTTCCGTCGTACCCGAAGGCCTGGGAGAGCGTGCAGATGGCCTGGATGCGGCGCCCCGTGGACGTCCCCGCGGGGTGGGCCGGCAAGCGCGTGCTGCTGCGCTTCGACGCGGTGGCCGGGGACGCCGTGGTGCTGGTGAACGGCAAGGAGGTCGGCCGCCACTTCGACCTGTTCCTGCCGTTTGAGGTGGATGCGAGCGCCGCGATCGTGGCTGGAAAAGCCAACGAGATTCTGGTGGGCGTGCGCGCGCCGGCGGTGTTCAACGACCACCTCACGAAAAACGGATATCGGCCGTATCCGGCCGGCTCGTTCTGGGGACCGCACATTGCCGGAATCTGGCAGGACGTCTCGCTGGTGGCGGTGCCGCCGGTGTATGTGACCGACGTGTTCGTGAAGCCGTACCTCGACAAGGACGTAATCGAAGTGGACGTCACCGTGCGCAACGAAACCGCGGCGCCCGCCACGGTCAGCGTGTCGGCGTCGGTTTCGCCGTGGACGGCGGCGAGCGATCCGCTGATTTTCTGGGGCACGCTGGGCGGGCCGGTGCTGTCCTTGGCTCCGGAGAGCGGCAGCGTTCCGGCCGGCCAGTCCTCGACGGTGACGTTGCGCGCGAAGCCCGCCGGCACACTGAAGCAATGGTCGCCGGAAAGCCCGACGCTCTACGGCGCCGTGGTGAAAGCAGGCGACGACGTCCGCTACGCGCGCTTCGGCTGGCGGCAGGTCGGGTTTTCCGGCAAGCAGTTGTTGCTCAACGGGAAACCCGTCACCTTGAAAGGCGAGGCGTGGCATTTCATGGGAATTCCCCAGATGACCCGCCGCTACGCCTTCGCGTGGTACAAAATCCTCAAGGAGGCCGGCGCCAACGCGGTGCGCCTGCACGCGCAGCCGTACCCGGAATATTATCTGGACGCCGCCGACGAGGCGGGCATCATGGTCATCGACGAGACCGCCATCTGGGCCAGCGACGGCGCCTTGAAAGTGGACAGCGAGGCGCTCTGGAAGCGCTGTCTCGGGCACGTCCAGAATCTCGTGCGGCGGGATCGCAACCATCCGTCCATTATCGGGTGGAGCGTGGCGAATGAATTGCTGGGCGTGATCGAGGGGGTGTATCGCGCGCCAAGAGCCATCCAGGACAGGGCGCTTGAGCAGTTTTCCGCATGGGCCCGCGAGTGCGCCGTGCTCGATCCCACCCGCCCGTGGATCTCCGGCGACGGCGAGGGGGACGCTGAGGGCCGCCTGCCGGTCGTCGTCCTGCACTACCCGGGGAAAGACGTGATGAAAAAATGGGCCGCCGGCAAGAAGCCCTGGGCGGTGGGCGAGGCCGGCCTGGGCTACAACGGCACGCCGCGCGAGGTGTCCCGCTTCAACGGCGAGCGCG
>VGFD01000580.1 GCA_016868975.1 Armatimonadota bacterium
GCCAGCCGTCGTCGGTCAGGCGCAGCGTGGCGTGCCGCCGCGACACCGCGGGATCGTTGAGCCGCACCGGGCAGTCCGCGCCGCGGCCGACGTCCACCAGGGGGCCGGAGAGCCCGAAGCGCTGGCCGCGGTCCGGGCCGTCGCGCACTTCCAATTCGCACTGGGGCCCCTCGGGCGCGGCTTCGAAAACGATCACCGAAGCGCCCACCTGCATGCAGTCCCCATCGGCCAGCGCCTTGCCCTCGAAATGATAGGCGCCTCCCGAATACAGCAGCCGGGCGCCCTGATCCACGTCGATTTCGATCGCCCGCCCCTCGAGCATCGTGGCCGGCACCAGGGGAATCACCCGTCCGACCTGCGGCCCCTCGGTGACCCTCAATTGAAACCGAGTGGCCAGCACCCACGCTTCGGTGCTCGCCTCGGCGGGGGACGCCACCAGCAGCGCCGGGTTGCCGTGGATGACGTAGGCGTGCGCGCTCAAGTAGGGGTCGTCGGCGCCCGCGCAGACCCGGCGCCCGTCCTGCAGTGCGTTGCCCAGAGTGGCGCCGCCCAGCAGCGCGGTGTAGAAGGCCTCCGAGAGCCGCACCGCCGCGGCGTCTCGGACGTCCCAAAGAGGGCCCACGACGGCCTCCGCGCCCACCGCCAGGAACAGCCGTCCCCAGCCGCTGGCGCGCGCCAGGAGCCCTTCCTCGCGGCCCGCCTGACACGCGTTCAGGAAGACGAGGCGGGGAGGGCGGGCGAAGCGCACGTCCCCCAGGCGTCCGGCGGGAAGCGGCTCATCGGCCAGGAACAGGCGGCTCTGCGGGGGATCGTGCGCGTCGTACACCGCCGTGCAGGCCAGGTGAAGAATCTCGTACGCGCGGCTTTGCAAGCGCTCGATCACCTCGCCGCTGGTGGCCTCCGCGCCGAGCAGTAACTCGGCTTCCCAGCCGGGCGCCGCGTTGCACAACCGCTCGAGGATTTCCGCCTCGGCGCGCGCGGTGGGCAGGGCGCCCTCCGGATCGGCCACGATCAGCATGCGCCGGGCGCCACCCGCGGATGGCCCGGCCGAGGCCAGCCAGGCGCCCGGAGTCCCCTCGCGGCGCGCCTCGAAAATCTGCTGGCGGCCCACAAGAAAGCGCTCCCAGAGCCAATGCCCCTCAATTCGCGCGACCTCCCAGGGGATGTGGTGCTCGTTGGTCTCGATGGTCAACAGGCTTCCCGCGAGGCTGGGATCGGACAGCAGGCGGTACACCGGCTGGGGCAGCAGGTATGAGGAGATCTCGTCGCCGACACGCTGCAATGCCGCCACGCGCTCCTCGATGGAGTACGCGCGGCCCTGCAGCGAGTCACGGAAGGCGTCCAGCGACTTCGCGACGCGCGTGCGGTCGGAGCCCAGCACCGGCCGCGCATTGGACACGGTGATGGAGGCGCGCGACAGGTCGCGGACCAGGAATTCGTAGCGGGTGCCGTCGGTGGACTGCCGGATGGTGCACAGGAGGTGCATGCGATGCGGGAGATTGCCGCGATCGGGCGCGCTTTCCTTCAACGCGTACGAAAATTGAGCATCCCGCCCGCACTTCGCGGCAAGCTCTGGAGTCAAGCGAGCGCACCATGCCGCCTCCGACGAAAGTTCGCGCCCCCATTCGGTCAATAGTCCAATTGCCTTGACAGAATTGAATTACCCTTGTCCCGGCAAGACTCCGGCTATCGGCCGGTCCGCGTTTCCGGCAAGACTGATATGATTTAGAAAAGGTCACAAAGACCGGGTGTGCGTGTCAGAGACGGGAGAACGGTGAGAAGAGGAAGTCCGAAAGGTGAGGACTGAAAATGCGTAGACTCGACGTCATCCTGGTAATGGCCGTGCTCGTGGCGCTGACCCAACCCGCGCACGCCTATCTTGACGCCTCGACGGGAAGCGCCATCTCCCAGTTGTTCCTGGGTGGGATGGCCGGCTGGATGCTGCTGGCTTGTTTCGGAATCAATCGCCTGTTTTCGAAGTTGGCACGCAATGCCTCGAAATGAAGTCTTCCACGTGCGTGCCTGAAACGGGCTCGTTCCGCGACTCGGGCGCGCGCGTATTTTATCATGACGGCGCCGTGTACCGCGCCCTGAGCCGCGAATCGCTCGCGGACTGGGAGCGGCTCGCGGCATCTCAATTTCACGCCCGCATGCGCGCCGAGCAGAAAATCGTGGACAGCGCGCGCGCCGATGAACTGCTGCCGCTGCTTGAGGGCGACCCGCGCTGGCAGGCCGTGCTGCGTCACGAGACGATCCCGTTCATCTCCTATCCATACGAGTGGACTTTTGGAATGTTGCGCGACGCGGCGATCCTCCACCTCGACCTGCTGCTTGCCGCGCTCGAAGAGGGGCTCACCATGAAGGACGCCACGCCTTACAACGTGCAGTGGCGCGGTGTCGGGCCGCTCTTTATCGACGTGGCGTCCTTCGAGCCAGTGCGGCCCGGTTACCCCTGGGTGGGCTATCGACAATTCTGCTCGTTGTTCTTGAATCCGCTCATGCTTGTTGCCTATAAGAATTGCGCATTTCATCCATGGCTGCGGGGCTCGGTGGACGGCATCGGTCCGGCGATTTTTCAGAGCCTGATAAGCCTTCGCGACCTGTTGCGACCCGGCGTGTTTTCGCACGTGTGGCTGCACGGCCGTTTCAACGGCGCCGCGGCCGAGGACATTTGCCCCGGAGACGGGCGGATGATGGTCGAGATCATCCGCCACAACGCGCGCAGCCTGCGCCGCCTGGTGGAGGAACTCTCCTGGCGGCAGAGCGCCTCGCAATGGAGCGACTACGCCAGCCAGACGCCCTACGCCCGGGAGGACGAGGCGGCCAAGAAGGCGTTCGTGCGTGCCTCCCTGGCACAACGCCGCTGGCGCCAGGTCTGGGACCTGGGCGCAAACACCGGCACCTATTCGCTGCATGGCGGCTGAGGCCGCGGATATGGTGCTCGCCCTGGATGCCGATCACCTTGCCGTCGAGCGCCTCTACCGCAGTCTGCGCGCGGACGGTACCCCGAATATTCTTCCGCTGGTAATGAATCTCGCGGACGCCTCTCCTGCTCTCGGTTGGCGCGGGCAGGAGCGCAAGCGCCTGGAGGACCGCGGGAAGCCTGACCTCGTGCTGTGCCTGGCGCTTATCCATCACGCGTGCATCACGGCGAACATTCCCCTCGAGAGTATGCTTGACTGGCTTGCCTCGCTGGGCGCCACGCTGGTCATCGAATTCGTCACGCGCGAGGATCCGATGGCGGCCGCGCTGCTGCGGGCGCGGTCCGACCATTGCCCGGCGTACAACACCGCGGCCTTCGAAACCGCGCTCCACAAGCGGTTCGTGGTGGACGCGTGGGAGCCGCTGGCGAGCGGCACGCGCATTCTGTATCGCGCCACTCCCCGCAACACTTGACCCGCGCGGGCGCGCTTGTTTTCCGCGAGGCGACGCCGCTGGTCGACGCGCTGCACGTCTGCGCGCTGTCCACCTTCGCGATCGCCGCGCCAATAATGGAGAAGCTGCAGCAAAACGCGGAGTTTTTTGCGGCGCGCCGCTCGGATCCCGGCACCATAATCGCGCTGGCGCTCATCC
>VGFD01000581.1 GCA_016868975.1 Armatimonadota bacterium
ATCCCCCTGGCCGACGTTGCGGTCGACCTGATGGGCGACGGCCCGAGCGCGGCGATGGAACGCTGGGCAATCACCCAGAGCGGCCTCGCCGAGCCGCGCCGCACAATGGAGGCGCCCTGGCCAGCACAGCCCCTGGCACTGTTGGAGGAGTTGCCTCCGAAGCGTCCGGCGGCCGAGCAGGCGCCCGCGGCCGCCACCGGAAACTGGCTTGAGGAGCCCTCTTCGGCGGAGGACGACGTGGTTTTCGAGCCAGATGCCGGGTACGATTCCCCCGCCGGACAGTATTCCGACGCCGATGACGAGTCCGACGACGAGGGCGAGGAAAGTGAGGAATCCGAGGACGGCAACGGCGATGCGGTCGCCGCGACCGCTTCCGGCGCCGACCGCAAGCGTCGCGGCGGGCGTCGCGGCGGGCGTCGGCACGGCCGCCGCAAGTCTCGGAACGGCAAGGGATGACGCACGTGGTTGATCTTGATCTGGTCCGCTCGTTCTGCGACATCGTGGAAACCCACGATCTGGCCGCGCTTGAAGTATCCTACAAGGAGTTTCGGGTCAAGGTCAGCCGCGCGCACGAGGCGCCACCGGCTGTCGTGGCGTCTGTGCCGGCTGGCGTCGCACAATCCCCCGTGGAGCCGTCGCGGCCGGCCGAGCCAGCCAACGTGGTGAAAGTGCGCTCGCCCCTGGCCGGAGTCTTTTACAGCGCTGTGCGGCCCGGTGCCGCGCCCTTCGTTGAGGAGGGCAGCGAGGTGCACGCCGGGCAGACCCTGTGCATCATCGAGGCCATGAAATTGATGAACGAGATCGCGGCGGAAGTCCCCGGTCGCGTGTATCGCATTCTGGTGGAGAATGGGCACGTTGTGGAGGCGGGCCAGGATATTATCTGGCTGGTGCCGGCCGGCGCGTGAGTTCCGCCCCCAAGAGGGGGCAACAATGTTTGAAGGAGAACGCCGTGAAGTCGAAGATCCCGATTCTGGATCTCAAAGAGCAGACGCGCGCCATCGACGCGGAAGTCCTGGCTGCCTTTCAGAACGTCATTTTGGGCGGGATGTTCATCAAAGGTCCGGAGGTCAAGCAGTTCCAGGAAGAGTTTTCCGCATGGGTGGGGGCGTCGCACGCGGTGGGCGTGGCCAACGGCACGGACGCACTGGTGCTGGCTTTGCGCGCGCTCGACATCGGTCCGGGCGACGAGGTTGTCACCACGCCGTTTTCCTTCATCGCGACGGCGGAGTGCATTTCGCTGGTGGGAGCACGGCCGGTGTTTGCCGACATCCGTCCGGACACGTTCAACATCGATCCCGCCCGGGTGGCCGAGAAGATTACCCCGCGCACCAAGGCGGTCATTGGTGTGCACCTTTACGGGAATCCCTGCGATGCCACGGCGCTGCGCGCGCTGTGTGACAAACACAAGATTGCCTTTATTGAGGACTGCGCGCAGGCGGCCGGCGCAAGCCTTGGCGGCCGGCGCGTGGGCAGTTTCGGGGATTTTGGCTGTTTCTCGTTCTTCCCCAGCAAGAATCTGGGCGCGTTCGGAGACGCCGGGGCGGTCACCGCGCAGCGCGAGGAGCATGCCGTGAAAATTGCCGTGCTGGCCGATCACGGCAGCCGCGAGCGCTACCACCACGACCACGTGGGCACCAACAGCCGCCTCGATACGCTGCAGGCCGCGGTGCTGCGCATCAAGCTTCCCCGGGTGGACGGCTGGAACGAGCGCCGCCGGGCCATCGCAGCGCGCTACACCAAAAACCTTTCCGGCAGCGGCCTGATTACCCCCTATGAATTGCCGGACTACCGCCACGTGTATCACCAGTACACGCTGCGCGTTCCCCGCTACCGCGACGCGCTCCACGCCGCGCTGAACTCCGACGGAGTGACGGCGGTGGTGTACTACCCCATCTCGCTGCACTTGCAGAAGGTTTACCTGCCGCTGGCCTGCGAGCGCGGCAGCTTCCCTTCCGCCGAAACCGCACAGGACGAAGTTCTCTCGCTGCCCATGTACCCGGAGCTGTCAGACGCGCAGGTCGACCACATTTCCGAGCTGTGCATCGCGCATTATCGGGCGCTGCAGGCCCGCGGCGCCGGCGTCGCCGGCTAGCCGGTCGTGTTCGCCGACATTCTCGAGCGCTGCCGCGATCTCTTTTCCACGGATCGCAAGGACCTCGAGTTTGTCTTCCGTCGTCACGCCCATCACGACGAAGCCTCGCAGATCAGCGATCGGGAGCTGTACGCCAACCTGGTCAAGGGCGACCTCACGCTGGTGGCACTGCAGAAAGCCGCGCGCCAGGACGAGGAAGCAGCCGGGGACGCGCTCCTGCGCCACCTGCGCACCCGGCTCTTGCCTCGCATGCCGTACTCCGAGCCGTTGCGCGAGGAAATGGTCGAGCAGCTCGTCGAGGAACGCGAGCTGGCCAACCGCACGGTCGGCTGGGCCGAGCAGATCTGCAACCGCACCTTTTATTCGCCCTACGGCGGCACCATCAACATGGGGCCCTATCTCGACTGGTACACCGACCTGGCCGGAAAGTCGTGGTTTTTCGAACACGTGCGCGGCATGCGCGAGCGCATTCAAACCGAGAAATTGCACGAGAAGCTGGGCATGGGCCCGGTGCGCGCCACCTGGGATCTCAACGTGCTCCATCACCTGGCCGAGCTGGGCAAGGCGTGGTGGCTGACCGGCGAGGATCGCTACGCGTCGCAATACGTGCTCCAGTGCCTGGACTGGATGGAGAAAAATCCCCCCAACATGGGGGTTAACTGGCTCGACGAGATGTCGGTGGCGCGCCGCGCAATCGCCTGGGTTTTCACGCTGCACCTGTTCCTCGCCGCGCCGCCGGTGTCCGGGGATTTTGCCACGCGCAGCGTCAAGATGCTCCTGATGCACGGCGCCTACCTGGCGGATTTTCTGCGCAAGTCTCAGGATGAAAAACGGCCGGGCTATCGCCTCGCCGCCGCGGTGGCGCTCTGGACGGTAGCGGCTTACCTGCCGGAATTCCGCACGTGCGGCCGCTGGATGGAAATTGCCGAAGCCCTGTATCCGGCTGCTCTAGAAGAGGAATTCGGCGACGACGGCGCGCACCGCAGCGGCTCGCTGGACATGCACCGGCTGTGCTGCGAGCTGGCGCTGACTCCTCAGATCCTCAGCGGGGGAAACTCCCCTGGCCGTCATCTGGTGCTGGCGGCATTTCAGTTCCTGGTGAACGTGCAGGAGTCGGAGTCCACCTACCAGCCGGTGGGCGCGGCCTGTCCCGAGCGCGTGCTCCCCTTCGGACCGCCCTTCCAGGTGGACGTTCCAGGGTTGGTGGCGCTGGCCGCCGTGCTGCTGGGGCGCGACGACCTGCGACGTCCTCTGCGCCCGGGCTGGACGCTGAAATGGCTGGGTGGACCGGATGCCGCCGAGGCATACCGCAGGATGGGCCGCTCCGGCGCGCACGACGAGGAGGTGCGCGCGTACGGCGCGGCGGCCCTGGTGCTCATGCGGCAGGGGTGGGGCGACAAGGATTTCTGGGGACTCGTGCGCCACGTGCCCCGCGATCCGCTGCCCTCGCCGGACGATCC
>VGFD01000582.1 GCA_016868975.1 Armatimonadota bacterium
GCGCGCCCGCGCATCGTGGTGGGCCGCGACTCCCGCTGGAGCGGGGACATGCTGGAGGCCGCCTTCACCGCCGGCGCCTGCGCGCGCGGTGCCGACGTGCTGCGCGCGGGCCTGCTCCCCACGCCGGGAGTCGCCTACCTGGCGCGCACCCTGGAGAACGTCAGCGGCGGCGTGGTCATCTCCGCCTCGCACAATCCGATCGGGGACAACGGGCTGAAGCTGTTCTCCTCGAAGGGATTCAAGGTCCCCGACGAGATCGAGGACCGCGTGGAGGCGTGCCTGGAATCCGGCGCGGCCTGGAACAACGTCCCCACCGGGACCGGCGTGGGCCGGGTGTACGATGTCGCTGACGCCGAGTCGCGCTTCGTGGACTTCCTCTGCGCGCAAGCGGAGACGCTGAAAGGCCTCCGCGTGGTGCTCGATTGCGCGCACGGCGCAGCGGCGCGCGTCGGCCCCACCGTCTTGCGGCGCCTCGGCGCGGAGGTTTTCGTGCTGCACGATGAGCCCGATGGCGCGCGCATCAACGTCCGCTGCGGGTCCACCGACTTGAGCGAACTGCAGGCGCGAGTGAAGGACACGGGCGCCCACCTGGGGCTCGCCTTTGACGGCGACGCCGACCGCTGCCTCGCGGTGGACGAGCAGGGGGACAAAGTGGACGGCGACCAGATGCTGCTCGCCTTCGCGCGAAAATCTCCGGGCAACCAGATCCTGGTCTCCACCGTGATGAGCAACCTGGGCCTGGAGATGGCGCTGCGCGAGATCGGCGTGGAGATGCGCCGCGCGGCGGTGGGCGACCGCTACGTCCTGGAGGAGATGCTGCGCTGCGGATCGGTGCTCGGCGGCGAGCAGTCGGGCCACGTCATCTTCCTCGACGTGAGCACCACCGGCGACGGGGTGCTCACCGCGGTGCGCCTTGCCGACACCGTGCGGGCCGCCGGCCAGCCGCTCAGCGCGCTGACCCGCATGCCGCAGGTGCCGCAATTGCTGGTGAACGTGACCACGCCGCACAAGGATCGGCTCGACCAGGACAGCGAGATCGCCGCCGCCATAGCCGAGATCGAGAACCGCCTGCGCGGCCGCGGACGCCTGCTGGTGCGCCCGTCGGGAACCGAGCCGATGGTGCGCGTCATGGCGGAGGGCCCGGACGAGGCCGAGCTCCACCAGGTGGTGGGCGCCCTGGTGCGCCTCATCGAGAAGAACCTTTCTTAGCCGCAAAAATGTTGGGGGGGACGCGACATGGCCTTGACCGCTGAACAGAGTCCGCCGCAGGGAAGCGCGCCCTTACGAGACATCCGCGTGGTGGCGAGCGCGCCGTCGATCGCCAAGCAGGGAGGACGTCCCTGGCGGCGCCTGCTCGACGCGCTCGCCAGGGAGGGCATCGGCTACGATCTCTTCACCACCGACGCCCCCGGCCACGCTACCACACTGGCCCGCGAGTGCGCGCTGAGCGGCTGCGAGATGGTGGTGGCGGTGGGAGGGGACGGCACCATCGGCGAGGTGGTCAACGGGCTGATGCAGGTGCCCATCGAGCAGCGCCCTCCGCTGGGCATCTTGCCGCTGGGACGGGGCAACGACTTCGTGCGCACCCTGGACTTCCCCACCGACCCGCTGGAGGTGGCGCGACTGCTCCGCGAGGGGACGCCGCGCCCGCTCGACGTGGGGCGCATGACCTGCCGCGCCCTCGACGGAGAGGGCACGCGGGAAGTCTATTCGGTGAACGTGCTGAGCATCGGGTTCGCGGCGGACGTCACCCAGAGCGTGGCCACCTACGGCCGCAACCTGGGCGGGACGTGGCCCTACGTGCGCGGCCTGGTCAGCAACCTGCTCCGCTGGAAGAACAAGCCGGCCGAGATCATCGTCGACGGCCAGAAGCACGTGGTGGACGTCTTCACTGTGAACGTGGGCAACGGCCGCTTCTACGGCGGCGGCATGTACGCGGCCCCGGGCGCGGCGATCGACGACGGACTCTTTGACGTGGTGATCATTGAGGGGCTGTCGGTGCCGGAAGTCATCTGGCTGATGCCGACGAACTACAACGGAAACTTTGAGGCGGTCAAGAAAGTCCGCATGGTGCGCGGCAGCCGGGTGGAACTCAACACGCCTGCCCCCGCCCTGGTGCAGATCGACGGGGACATCGCGGGACAAACGCCCGCCACCTGTGAGATCCACAAGCACGCCGTGCGGCTGATATATTAACTTTTCGAGCGGCCCGAGTGATAACATCGTGAAGAGGTGGCTGGCAAGATGGATGCGAGTGGGAACTATGGAAAGATTTCCAATCTTTACCATCTTTTCCACAGCGTCGACGACAGCGCCGCCCCCGAGAAATCCGCGGAAGCGCCGCATGAGGCCCCGCCGGACGAGTCTCCCACCGATCAAGTCTCGGTAAGACAGCCGAGCTACCTGCTGGCCATCCAGCAGTCCATCGCCGAGCGCCTGGAGAGCGTCGTGCGGGCGATGGACGAGGAGAATCCCAAGAAGCCCGAGGAGAAGCCGCAGGAGCCTTCCGCGGGCGGGGGACGGACCCCGAAAGCGCCCGTCGAGGCGCCGCCGAAGCCCGCGCCGCCCCCGCCCCAGGCCGAGCAGAAGCCAGCGGCCGCGCCCGCGGCCGCGCAGGGGAAACCCGATGACGGCGGACGCGCGCCCGGTGCCGCCGCGCCGGACCAGAATCTGCAAAACGCGCAACTGCGGGCGGCCGCGGAAACCGGAGACACGCTGAAGCAATTCGCCAGGCCGCAGGCCGCGCGCGCGGACGAACAGGCCGCCGACCTGCGCGCCCAGGACGCGAAGTTGGCCACTCCTGGCAAGGATCAAGCCCCGGCGGCGGAGGCAAAGCCCGGCGCGACGCCGCAATCGGGGATCGCGGACGCGAAGGCCGCGGGGGGAGACGCGAAGGCGGCAGGTGTTGAGGTGAAGGCAGCCGGCACCGGCCGCGGCGCTGTCGCGGACGCGAAGGCCCCGGCCCGGCCGGCCACGGAAACGAAGGAAGCCGCGAAGCCGAGCCGTTTCGCGGCCCTCGTCGAGACCGCCACGAAGACGGCCGGGTCGGTCATCGGGCGCGTCGTGGGCGGCGTCACCGGCGCGAAAGTCGGCGAAACGGTCGGCTCCACCTTCGGCAAGACGCTGGGTCGCGGCGTGGATTACGTGAAGGGCAAGATCTCCGACATCATGCGCAGCCGCCCGGCGATCCGCCTGCAGCGCGCGATGCAGGGCACCATCGAGGCGCAGGACAATCTCACCGACATCATTACCGGGCGCAAAGAGGAGAAGTCTCTCCTGGAGAAGCTGCGCGAGCCCGAGTGGAATGCCAGCGATCTGGCGTCCCGACTGGCGCCGGACGATCCGGATCTGGCCACCTGGCTCGAGCAGCGGCTGGAGCACATCATGGCCCAGAAGCTGCCGAAGGGCGAGCGGCACCAGGCCATCCGCAAGCTGATCCACGAGCTCCGCGCGGAGAAAGCGACCCGTGCGAGCGGCGATGCGGCCGCCGACAAGAAGGCCGGGCCGGGCGGCAGCGCGGTGGAGAAGGTTGCCCAGAAGGACAACGCG